>NZ_JBEPYQ010000132.1:0-16456 GCF_041641335.1 Cohnella sp.
GCCTACGCTCTTACAGAAAATCTTGGTGCAGATCACCTTCTCCACCAACGCCTCTTCAATTGTCGAAGTTGAAATACTGCGAATTAGCGAGAAAACAGGAGAAAACATTACTTTATAGTGGGAGGCTCGAAGCATGAAAATAGCGGTCGTGGGAGCGGGAGTGACCGGGTTGACGCTAAGCGCGGGGTTCGCGGAGCTCGGGCATACGGTGCGCTGCGTGGACGGCGATTCGGGGAAAATAGCGCAGCTGTCGCAGGGGATCGTCCCCTATCGCGAGCCGGGATTGGAATCGCTCGTGCTGAGGAACGTCGCCGCGGGGCGACTCGGGTTCGGGAACGAGCCGTCGGGAGTTCTGAACGAGGCAGAGCTGCTCTTCATCGCGGTCGGAACGCCTGCGGACGAGCGGGGGGATATGTCGCTGGCCTCGCTGTGGAAGGTGATCGACCGTATCGAAGCCTGGCCGGATGACGGCCGGAAGAGGCTGATCGCGATTTCGAGCACCGTGCCGGTCGGTACGGCGGAGCGGACGGAATCGCGGCTGCGCGGCCGGCTGACGGGACGCTGCGAGGCGGAGGTTGTGTCCATCCCGGAGTTCATGCGGGAGGGAAGGGCGGTTCGCGACTTCTTCGAGCCGACGCGGATCGTGATCGGAGCGGTCAGCGCCGAAGCCGCGGATCGGCTGACGCAGCTGCACCGCAGGCTTCCCGGACCGATCGTGACGACCGATCGCAGAAGCGCGGAGCTCGCCAAGCTCGCCGCGAATGCTTGCCTCGCCGTCAAAATTTCGTTCGCTAACGAGATGGCCGCCTTCGCGGAGCAGGTCGGCGCGGATTATCCTTCGGTGGCGCAATCGCTCGGATTGGACCCGCGGATCGGACCGTATTTTCTCGAAGCGGGTCTAGGCTTTGGCGGTTCCAGCATGCCGAGGGACACGCACGCGCTCGTCCGTATGGCCGACGATGCGGGCGCTCCGCAGACGCTCGTGGAAGCCGCCGTTCGCGCGAACGCGATGCTGCCGCTGCGTATGGTACGCAAGCTGGAGGCCGCGCTGTCCGATCCGGGCCGCCGCAAGGTGGCGCTGCTCGGCCTGGCCTGCAAGCCGGGGACGGACGACATGAGGGACGCGCCGTCTCTGCGCTTGATCGCGGAGCTGAACCGCCGTCATCCCGGCATCGCGCTGACCGCCTACGATCCGGAAGCGGGCGCCGTCGCCCGCAAAATATTGCCTGCTTCGGTCGCGATCTGCGAATCGGCCGAGGAGGCGCTGCGCGGCGCGGACGCCGCGATCGTGGTTACCGGGTGGAGCGAATTCAGGCAAATCCAGGCGGAAGACTTTAAAAGTTGGATGAGCCGGCCTATAATTATGGATGGAAGAAATGTGTTGGACGCCGCGGGCCTGAACGCGCAGGGAGTTGTCTGCATCGGGGTCGGGCGGTTGCCGTCCATTCCCGGGCCGTCCTCTCGCAAGGCGGGCGAGCTCGCATTGTAATCGTAGAGAGGATGCCTGCAAGATGAGAATTCGCAAGGCGATTATTCCGGCCGCGGGACTCGGGACGCGGTTCCTTCCGGCGACGAAGGCGATGCCGAAGGAAATGCTGCCGATTATCGATAAGCCCGGAATTCAGTATATCGTGGAAGAAGCGGTCGCCGCCGGCATCGAAGACATCCTGATCGTGACGGGCAAGGGCAAGCGCGCCATCGAGGACCATTTCGACAGCTCCTACGAGCTGGAGCAGAACCTGCTGAGCAAGGGCAAGCTGGACCTGCTGTCGGAGGTTCAGAAGCCGTCCGAATTAATAGACATTCATTATATCCGCCAGAAGGAGCCGAGAGGACTCGGCCATGCGATCTGGTGCGCCCGCAAGTTCATCGGCAACGAGCCGTTCGCCGTGCTGCTCGGGGACGACATCGTCCAATCGGAAGTGCCGTGCCTGAAGCAGATGATGGACGTGTACGATCGGGTACAGGGGTCGGTGCTCGCCGTGAAGAAGGTGCCGGACGACGAAGTGTCCCGGTACGGCATCGTCGATCCCGATCCGTCGGGAGGAGACGGGGAACGGATTTTGAAAGTCCGCGGCGTCGTGGAGAAGCCTTCTCCAGAACGAGCTCCTTCGAATGTAGCCATTATTGGACGTTATATTTTGACGCCCGCGATTTTCGATATTTTGGAGACGCAGGACATCGGAGCGGGGGGAGAAATCCAACTGACTGACGCGATCTTCCGTCTAATGCACGACGAATCCGTCTATGCGTACAAGTTCCAGGGGACGAGATACGACACGGGGGAGAAGCTGGGCTACTTGAAGACGATTATCGACTTCGCGCTTGAACGCCCGGATCTGAAGGACGAGGTCCGCGCTTATCTCGAAGAAAAGCTGGGGCGTTGACCTTGGCGACGCATTCCTAATATGCGCTTATCAGCAACAAGCCGGTGGCCGATCTGCCGGCTTGTTCGCTGTGGCATTCACGAACGGCCGGCCTCCCGGGAGCGGATTTGCGAAGGGGTTGCGTTGCGGATTTTTTTGAAGACGCGTCCGAAATAGGTGATGTCGGAAAATCCGACCTGGATGGCGATTTCCGTGACCGGGCTGGCGGTTTCGAGCAGCAGCCGCTCGGCCTCCCGTACGCGAAGCAGATGCACGTACTCGATCAGCGTCTTGCCCGTTACCCGCTTGAACATGCGGCAGAAGTAGTTGGGGCTCAAGTTGACCATCCGCGCCGCCTGCTCTACCGTTATCGTCTCCCGGTAGCGGCTGCGCAATTGCTGAAGCAGCCCTGAGAAGTCGTAAGCTTGCGGCAGAGCGGAAGGACGCGTCAAGGCGGCCGACTGCTGGGCGTAGCGGAAGTATTGGCCGAAGATGCGGAGAAGCTCGGCTTTGACGATGAGCTCGTAGCCAGGGCGTTTCTGCTCGAATTCCAGCACGAGCCGGGCGAAGGCCGCGCCGATCTCCTCCATCTCCGGCTCGTCCGCGCAAATAAAGCCGGGCCATTTTTGACGTTGGATCAAATAAGGCTGGAAATAGTTGTTTTCCGTTATGTCGAGGCCGTTCCCTCGCACGAGCGCTTCGTTGAAGACGATGCAGACCAGCTTCGAGCCTGGCGCGACGACGGTGGCCGCATGCAGCTGTCTGGAATTGACGAAGGCCAGCTCGCCCTGCTCGAGCACTCGGCAATCGGCGTCGATCTGGATGCGGGCGTGTCCCTCTTTGACGAAAATCCATTCGATATGATCATGCCAATGAAGCGGCACGTTATGGACAAAGAAGATGTTGATCGGGAACGTGCGGTCGGGAAGCCAAGTGTTTTCTTTATGGGGACTGACCGTCATTTTCCGAAGCCCTCCTTCTTCCATTGCCGCGCCTTTATTCGTACGATTTTCTCGAAAGTCCGAATCGTTGGCGGCATATCGGCTACCCTATGATTATAAACGGCGTAAGATCGTGCGAATAGAAAATAATTTCGTTTCTGGCGGCGCTTGCGAAACTGCGCTACGATAGGGGCAGCAGCCAAGACTGGAATCACGGCGGCAGATGCGGGAGATTTCACGGCCGAATTTGCTGCAGATTTGCCGGGATCATGGAAACGGGGGAGTGGCTTAACATGGCCCAACAGCACAAAATTATCGTAGCCGGCTGCGGCGGCATGTCGCAGGCGTGGATCGCGGATGCGGTCGCGCGGGACAACGCCGAAATCGTGGCATTGGTGGATCTGTTCGAGAATACGGCCAAGGCCGCGGCCGAGCGCCATCGCTTGGACGTGCCGATCTTCGCCGATCTGGGCGACGCGCTGGCGGCGACCGACGCGAATCTGGTATTCGACGTGACGATTCCGGCCAGTCACAAGCAGATCGTGACAACCGCTTTGCGGGCCGGGGTCCACGTGATGGGCGAGAAGCCGATGGCGGAATCGCTGGCGGACGCGGAGGAGATCGTGCGCGTTAGCGAGGAGACCGGCAGACGTTACGCGGTGATGCAGAACAGACGGTACATGAAAACGATACGGGCGTATCGCGATCTGGTGGGGTCGGGCAAAATCGGCGGCATCGGCTCGATTCACGCGAGCTTTTTTCTCGGGCCGCATTTCGGCGGCTTCAGGGACGCGATGGACAGCCCGCTGATCGTCGACATGGCGATTCACACCTTCGACCAGGCCCGGTTCATTACTGGGGCCGATCCGGTGTCCGTCTACTGCCACGAATACAATCCGCCGGGCTCCTGGTACAAGGGGAACGCTTCGGCCGTCTGCATTTTCGAGATGGATAACGGCATCGTGTTCAGCTATAACGGCTCGTGGTGCGCGGAAGGGCTGAACACCTCGTGGGAGGCCGATTGGCGGGTGACCGGAAGCAGGGGGAGCGCCGTCTGGGACGGAGTGAACCTGCCTGTCGCCGAGGCGATCGACGAAGCGGAAGCGGGCGGCTTTACGAACGCGTTCAAGCGACTGGACGTGCCGGCAACCTACGATGGACGCAACGGGCATGAAGGCTGTCTGGATGAAATGTTCGCCAGTCTGGAGGAAGATCGTCCCGCGGAGACGGATTGCCGCGACAATATCAAGAGCATGAGGATGGTTTTCGGAGCGGTGGAGAGCGCTAGAACCGGCAAGAAAGTTTTGCTGTGAAACGATGTGCGAAAACGACATGCGGAACGACGAGAGAAACGGCGGGATCGGAGCGAAGCTCCGGCCGCTTTTTTTCTGCTGCTGACCAATTGACTTGCAGGTAGCTTGCTATCCCTTTCGGAATGATCGATTAATCTTTGCCATCCTGGCTTCGCGCGAGCGTCAATGCGCGATTCTTTTCGAGCCATTTCCTCCGTTTAGACACCCGATTCGGTCGAAGAAACTCGCGCAACGGTCTGCCAGACCGCTAGATGGAGTCGACCGCTCAGATTCGCTCGCGCAACGGTCTGCCAGACCGCTAGATGGGGTCGTTCGCTCGGATTCGCTCGCGCAACGGTCTGCCAGACCGATAGATGGGGTCGTTCGCTCGGATTCGCTCGCGCAACGGTCTGCCAGACCGCTAGATGGGGTCGACCGCTCGGATTCGCTCGCGCAACGGTCTGCCAGACCGCTAGATGGAGTCGACCGCTCGGATTCGCTCGCGCAACGGTCTGCCAGACCGCTAGATGGGGTCGTTCGCTCGGATTCGCTCGCACAACGGTCAGCCAGACCGCTAGATGGGGTCGACCGCTCGGATTCGGGCATAGTAAATGTACTTATCGGAGCGTCCCGGATTAGGTCAGGAGTCACTGCATGCAAGCCGAAAAGTTTCACAGGAGCGTCATGCCATTATTATAGCCGGATTAAGCAAGGCAAGTTCTCCAGGTCAGCCGCTCGGGCTGGCTTTTTCTACGGGGAAGAGGCGAACGTTTGTTTTCCCGTTTCCTCTTGGAAGTACGGGAGAATTCCTGTAGACTATGAACTAGCGGATCTGTCCGGCGCAAGCGCGGGGCTGTCCGACCGCGGACATTAATCTGTAGATTACCGGAGGCAATATGCGCCCCTCATTTTATAGCGGTTGGAAACATGTGTTCAAGCTCGATCCCGACAGGGAGATCGGCGACGAAGCGCTGGAGGCGGTATGCGCCTCGGGCACGGATGCGATTCTCGTCGGCGGCTCGAGCGGGGTGACTTTCGACAATACGGTTGAACTGATGTCCCGCATACGCAGGTACGAGGTGCCGTGCGCGTTCGAGCTGTCCGATCCGGCGTGCGGCGTGCCGGGATTCGACGGCTATTTTATTCCGAGCGTGCTTAACGCGAAGCGCGCGGAATGGCTGATCGGCCATCACGCTGCGGCGATCAAGGATTACGGTCATCTGATGCCTTGGGAATCGATCGTCGGCGAAGCGTACCTGGTGCTCAACCCGGACTCGACCGTAGCCAGGCTGACGGAGGCGGACGCCCGCATCGGGTCCGAAGAAGCGGTCGCCTATGCCCAGGTCGCGGACAGGTTGTGGAACGTGCCAGTGCTGTACGTGGAGTACAGCGGAACGTTCGGCGATATGGAGCTGCTGGGCCGCATTCGCGCGGAGCTCAAGCAGGCCCATCTGTTCTACGGAGGAGGCGTCGACGGTCCCGAGAAGGCAGCGCAAGCGGCGCTTCGAGCGGATACGGTCGTCGTCGGCAACGTCATTTACGATAACTTGGACGCCGCGTTGACGACGGTTCAGGCGGTTAACCAAGCGGCAAAGGAGCGGAATTATGTTTTTTGAAAGAGATAACGCGAACTCGATCGACATCGACGATTCGATCAATAGGCTGAATCCAAGTCAGAAGGAGGCGGCGGTCACGACCGACGGCCCGCTGCTCGTCATGGCCGGAGCGGGAAGCGGCAAGACGCGAGTGCTGACGCACCGCATCGCCTACATCATCTCCAAGCGTCTGGCGGCGCCGTGGAGCATTCTCGCCATCACGTTTACGAACAAGGCGGCGCGCGAAATGCAGGAGCGGGTATCCAAGCTCGTCGGCCCGTCCGGCCGGGACATCTGGGTCAGCACGTTCCACTCCATGTGCGTGCGCATTCTGCGCAGGGACATCGACAAGATCGGCTTCGGCTCCAACTTCAGCATTCTCGATTCCGGAGATCAGCTGTCGGTTATCCGCAACATCATGAAGGACAACAACCTAGACGTGAAGAGGTTCGAGCCGAAAGCCGTTCAGGCCGCGATCGGCGCCGCCAAGAACGAGCTGGTGTCCCCGGAGCAGTACGATCAACGGCAGGGAGACTACTTCGAGTCCATCGTCGCCAAAGTATATACGCAGTACCAGAAGCGGCTGAAGGCGAACAACTCGCTCGACTTCGACGATCTGCTGCTGCTGACGATCCAGCTGTTCAAGGACGCTCCGGAAGTGCTCGATTTTTACCAAAACAAATTCAAATACATCCACGTCGACGAATACCAGGATACGAACAAAGCGCAATATACCCTCTGTAAAATGATGGCCGACAAGCACCATAACATCTGCGTCGTAGGCGACAGCGACCAGTCGATCTATCGCTGGCGGGGCGCGGACATCACGAACATCCTCAACTTCGAGAAGGACTACCCCGAAGCGCGCAGCATTTTGCTGGAGCAGAACTACCGGTCGACCTCCAACATTTTGGACGCCGCCAACTCGGTCATCAAGAACAACATCGGCCGCAAAGCGAAAAATCTGTGGACGGACCAGGCTGGCGGAGAAAAGATTACGGTGTACCAAGGCGATTCGGAGCATGAGGAAGGGTACTTCGTCGCGGGCGAGATTCGCAAAAATCGCCAGAGCGGCCGCCGTTACTCCGATCACGCCATTCTGTACCGGACGAACGCGCAATCGCGGGTCGTGGAGGAAATTCTGATCAAGTCGGAAATTCCGTACCAGATCGTCGGCGGCATTAAGTTCTACGATCGCAAAGAAATCAAGGACATTCTGTCCTACCTGCGGCTAATCTCCAATCCGGACGACGACAACAGCCTGCTGCGGGTCGTTAACGTGCCCAAGCGGGGGCTTGGCGACACGACGATGGCGAAGGTTCAGGAGGAGGCGACGCGCAAAGGCATCTCGATCCTTCGGCTGCTCAACGAAGGGGACGGCTTGCTCGGCGACGGTCTGTACCATCTCGACATTCAAGGTCGTGCGAAGGCCGCGCTCGGTTCTTTCCGCGATCTGATCCGCAACTTAAGCGCGATGACCGACTACTTGTCGGTAACAGAGCTGACCGAGAAGCTGCTGGAGATGTCGGAATACCGGTTGGAGTTGCAGCGCGAGAATACGCTCGAGTCGAAGGCCCGGTTGGAAAATATCGAGGAATTCCTGTCCGTTACGCAGGAATTCGAGAAGCGCAATGAAGACAAGTCGCTGGTCAGCTTCCTGACGGAGTTGGCGCTGGTCGCGGACATCGATTCGATGGACGACGACGGGGAGGACGGCGGCGACGCCGTCGTGCTGATGACGATGCACAGCGCCAAAGGATTGGAATTTCCGGTCGTTTTCATCGTGGGCATGGAAGAGGGCGTTTTCCCCGGAAGCCGTTCCCTGATGGACAACGAGGAGATGGAGGAGGAGCGGAGGCTTGCCTACGTAGGCATTACGCGGGCGGAGAAGAAGCTGTACCTCACTTGCGCGAGGATGCGGCTCCTGTACGGGCGCACGAGCTCGAACGCGCCTTCCCGGTTCCTCGGGGAAATTCCGAACGAGCTGAAGGATGCGGTCGCTCCGGCGGGGGGCGGGCGTTCCGGCTCGTATGGAGGCTACGCCTCGCGAACAGGCGGCAGTTCGTCTTACGGGGGCTCCTCCTATGGGGGTTCGTCCTACGGCGGCAGCAGCTACGGCAATTCACGCGGTTCCGGCTCGGCAACGGGAAGCGGAGGCGGTTATCCGCCTTCCGGGTTCGGAGCGCGTCCGACCGTCTCTCCGATGAACGCCTCGGCAGGGGGCGCCTCGTCCTCGTCGGTCGTCCGGCCGCAGACGACGCCGTCCGCGGCCAAGCCGGTCGGAGACGGCATGGCGATCGCCGCCGGCGACAAGGTACAGCACGCCAAGTGGGGCGTCGGAACCGTCGTCTCGGTCAAAGGAACGGGCAACGACGCCGAGCTGCAGATCGCCTTCCCGGCGCCGGTGGGCGTCAAGCGACTGCTTGCGGCGTTCGCTCCGGTCACCAAGATTTAGGTCGGGATTATTCTATTAAAAGCGAGGTTAACGTGCATGGCGCAAAACGATTTGCTGGAACGGATGCGGAAGCTTGTCGACGAGCTGAACGCGCATGGCCATCGTTACTACACGGAGGATAATCCGACCATCAGCGACAAGGAATACGATGCGCTCTACGACGAATTGTCCGTTCTCGAGGCGGAGACCGGCACGGTGTTGGCGGATTCCCCGACGCGCAGAGTCGGCGGCGGCATTCTGAAAGGCTTCGAGCCGCATCGCCATCTGTCCCGGCTGTGGAGCTTGGACAAGGCGCAGAACGTAGAGGATTTGATCGCCTGGGCGACGAGGGCGAACAAGCTGATCGCCGACTACAACGCCAAAAATCCGGAGCAGCCGCTGCCCGATCCCGAGTACGTCGTTGAGCTGAAGTTCGACGGGCTGTCCCTTAACCTGACCTATAGCGGAGGGGAACTGGAGCAAGCCGCTACCCGGGGGAACGGCGAAGTCGGCGAAGGCATTCTGGCCCAGGTTCGCACGATCCGCACCGTTCCGCTCACGATCGGTTATGACGGCGGGACGATCGAGGTACAGGGCGAAGGGTTCATGAGGTTGTCCGTGCTGGAGAAGTACAACGAGACAGCCGCCGAGCCGCTCAAGAATGCGCGCAACGGCGCGGCTGGGGCGCTGCGCAACCTAGACCCCAAGGTGACGGCTTCGCGCAAGCTGGACGCGTTCTTCTACAACGTCGGCTATTCGGACCGACTCCCTTTCGCCAACCACCGCGAGATGATGGCGTTCTTAAGGGAGAACAAGTTCTCGGTGAATCCGTATATCGCTTATTTCTCGAACGTCGAGGATCTCGTCAAGGAGCTGGAAGGGATCGTCGCGCGTCGCGGCGAGCTCGACTACCTGATCGACGGAGCGGTCGTCAAGCTGACCGACATGAGGACGCGCGAGGCGCTCGGCTATACGGACAAGTTTCCGCGCTGGGCCGTCGCCTTCAAGTTCGAGGCGGAAGAGACGACGACGGTGCTCGAGTCCGTATCCTGGGAGCTGGGGCGGACGGGCAAGGTGACGCCGCTCGCCCGCGTCGAAGCGGTCGAGCTGGCGGGCGTGACGGTGCAGAACTGCACGCTTAACAACATCGGCGACATCGAACGCAAAAATCTGCTGAACGCCCTCGGAACGCGAGTCTTCATCCGCCGCTCCAACGACGTCATCCCGGAAATTTTGGGCAAAGCGGACGACGAGGAGGGCGGACCGATCGCCGTGCCGGACGTATGTCCGGGCTGCGGATCTCCGCTGGAGATGCGCGGCGCCCATTTGTTCTGCAACAACCGCCTCGGCTGCAAGCCGCAGATCATCGGTCGGATCACTCACTTCGCCTCGCGCGATTGCATGGACATTGAGACGTTCAGCGGCAAGACGGCGGAGCAGCTGTACGAGGAGCTCGGCGTTCGCGAGCCGGCGGATCTGTACGGTCTTAATCTGGAGCAACTGGTCGGATTGCAGCGGTTCGGGGAGAAGAAGGCGTCCAACCTGCTCGACGCGCTTGAGAAGTCCAAGTCGCGCGGACTCGCTTCGTTCTTGAACGCGCTCGGCATTCCGAATACGGGCAAGGCGACGACGAAAATGCTGGCGGACCATTTCGGGGATTTGGATCGGCTGATGGCGGCGGAAGTGGAGGAGCTGATCGGCTTGCCGGACGTCGGCGGCATCGTCGCCGAGAGTATCTACCAATACTTCCGCGATCCGCTTAACCAATCGAGCATTGCCCGGATGCGGGAGCTCGGCGTGAAGGCGGAAGCCGCCGCCCCGCCAGCCGCGAGCGCCGACGCGAGCCATCCTCTGTTCGGCAAGACGGTCGTGCTGACCGGTACGCTCACGCTAATGACGCGGGACGAAGCCGCGAAGAAGCTGGAGGCGCTCGGCGCCAAGGTGTCCGGCGGCGTATCCAAGAAGACCGACCTCGTCATCGCGGGCGAGAGCGCCGGCAGCAAGCTGACCAAGGCGCGCGATCTCGGCGTTCCTGTACTGGAAGACGAAGAAGAACTGGTTCGTCTTCTCGGCGGCGCAAACTAGACCATAACGACAGCCTCTACGGCCACTTGGAACAGTGGGGTAGAGGCTGTTGCGTTAAGTATGCGGTTGGATATTCGCGAATAATTATATTTTGATAGGCGCAAAAGGCACAAACATTCGGAGTTATCGTTGGTCATGCTGGGGTTGCGGAATCTGGATAAAGTTAGAAACTTTAGATGCCGCCAAGCGTCTAACTAACAATGAATAGAAAAGGGGAGTTTTCCATGCTCGGTCGGTCGCTCGGATTCAAAGGCGCGGCAGCCGCGGCGATGCTGACGGTATTCCTGTGCTCTTGTTCGAATGACGGGGCGGAGGAGACGACGCCGCCAACGGCTTCCTCGCTTCCTTCTCCGCTTGCTTCTTCCGTGTTTGCTCCCGAAGCGTCCGCACCGTCCGACCCCCGGTTTCAACCGGAGCTGGCCAGAAGCGGCTTAACGGCGAAGATGACGCAGGACGAAGCGGCGGAGCTGCTGGGAACGGATTTTAATGCCGAAACCTCGTCGCTCTATTGGAATTCGGATTGGATACGGACTCGGGTATGGACGTACCGGAACGAAGCGTCGTCTTCCCGTTTGCTGCTTCATTGGTCGGAAGAAGGGCGACTGCTGTATGCCGTTCTGTATGACCGGGACCCGCAGGGAAACGAGAGAAGCTATATTCCGTCCATCGGAGCTCTGACCGCTTCCTCGTCCGACGATAATCTGCTTGCGGCGGAGAACGGCATACGCATCGGGCAGACGGTCGCGGTGAAGACGGGAACCGCCGCATACGACATGATCAGCTCGCGAGAGCCGCGAATCTCCTACTTCGCCTTGCCTGCAAGGCCCGTGACCGTTCAAAGCCTGACGGATACTTTTGCCGAAATCGACGATGACGGAGTTCGATCTTGGGTGCCGATCTGGTATTTGACGAACGAGTCCGAGAGCGCAGGCGACATCGCTCCTTCGAAGGTGAGCATAGCGCCGGGAAGTCGTCTCTACTGGTATCCGAATGCCGTCAAGGAGGCCGTGACCGTAATCGGAGCGGAGACGGCTTACGCGCTCCGCGCCTGGGGAGACTGGTTCGGCGTGGCGTTGCCGGACTCCGCAAGCCGCCATGGATTCGGACTGCTCTGGGTGCATAGAGATCAAATAGACGACTTCCAAACGGAGTGGAAGCCGGTATTCGAAGATCCCGGCAACTCGCCGGAAGCGATCGCGGCCGTCGCGCGTTCCGCCCTCCGATTCGGCGGCTTGTCCGGCGCAGCCGCCGAGACCCTGTTTGGTCGTCCTCAATATCTCGAAGCGTCCGGCAACGTCGAGCCGCCTGGCAAGCTGAAGACGCTGCCGGTATGGAGGTACGAGAACGCCGACGCCCAATTGGTGCTGACATGGTCGGACGGAGATCGGCTGCTCAATTATCAATATCGCGATGGAAGCGGGAAATACGACTTCGGCAACGAGGGCCAGCTTACGCTGGAGCAGCCGGTTGTTCTGAAGGCCGCCGAAGGCGACCGATCCCCGTTCGCGAGATCCGAGGCCGTCGACTACGATTGGCGGGTGGAGACGGAGCTGCCCTTCAACTACTTGATCGGGGAAGCGGGACGCACCTTGCTGATCGCGGGCGAAGACGGCGGAATCAGCGGCTTTCACGAAGCTTCTCATCTGTATGGAGTGGATAAGATCACGGGAAGGCGACTATGGAAATATGACTTCGGCTACGACATCCACCTGTTCGCTTTGTCCGAGGCTCGGCGGACGATCGTCTTCTATCGGCCGCGGGAGCTCGGAGAAGGGGCCTCTTCATATCGATTGCTCGCTATGGATACGAGAGACGGCAAGACGCGTTGGGAACGGACGGTCGAAATCCAGGAGGACGTATGGGAATTTAGCTGCGCGGCCTCGGGTGATGTAACCGTTCTCGCGCTTGCGACGGGGGACGAGGAGAGACGCACGACCCGGCTGGAGGCGAGGAACATTCGAACCGGCCATGTCGTCTGGTCGGCAAGCCTGGAAGGGAGCGGGATGCTGCTGCCGAATCCGCAACAGGCGCCGGTCTTGATCGTGCAGTCCGGAGGCCCTGATTTTGCGGACAAGAAGCTGACCGCGTTCGATGCCCGAAACGGCAAGGCGAGGTGGGAGCTGAAGGGAAGATCCGCCGATTTGACGAGCGGTGGGCTTCTTGCCGCGGCAGGCCGTTTAAGCAGTCGCGGACCGTCAGGCTTCTGGATGAGAGACGAGGAGCAACTGATTCTTGCCGATCCGACGACCGGAGCGGAGAAGCTTTCCCTGCCGCTCAGCTTCGAGTACGGCACGCATTACGAGGCGATCGACGAGCGGTATATGCTCAAGCAGCAATCCGAAGACGGCGAGAGGCTATACGACAGCGCAGATGCGACAAGCTCGCTTATCGACTTGCAGACCGGAGAGACGCTCTGGACCGTGACCGGAAAAGCGGACAACGGGATTATCATGGACGGAGTGCTGATCTGCCGTCTGGACGGAAAGCCGAGGGCGGTCGATATCGCGGACGGAAGGACGATCTGGGAGGCGGAGTTCGAGGCGTGGGGAAGCTTGCATGCGTTCGGAAACCGTCTGCTCGTAGAAGGGATCCCCGACGTATACGCGCTGAACCCGATAAGCGGAAGAGCGGAAAGCCGTCTGCACGACGTGCGCATCGGCTACTACGAACTGATCGACGGCGATATGCTTGCCGTGAGAGATGGAAAGCTGTACGTAGGTTCCTCTAACGGTTACTTCGGAAGAGTATCCGTTAAATAGAGACAAAAAAGGGCGAAGCGATAAGCCGACGTAAGTTCATTACGTTCAGGAGCTTGTCGCCTCGCCCTTCTTAAAACCTACGGTTGCGTCCTGCGGAACCGGCCCGCGCGAATCTGCTTGATCCAGAAGTAGATCGTGCAGCCGATGCAGAAGCCGATCAGTGCGGCTCCGGCCGCCAGCAGCAGCATCGCGGCAAAGGCGTATCCGGCGATCTCCCAGCCGAGAGCGAAGGAGGCGAGCGCCAGCGTCAGGAACAGCACGGCCAACGTATTGTTGAAGCGTTGGAGCTCGACCGCCTGCGTCTCTTCTCCCTTATTTTTAATCACCCGCTTGGCAATTTGCACGAATACGTTCAACTTTCCCTCGGTAAGCAAGCCGCCCAATTGAATCGCCCACAGAGCCGCCAAAATCCACCATTGATGAAACAGGAAAAACAAGATAACCGACAGTACGATTCCGGCCTGATTCGCCTTGACGTAACGCATTGGAACTTCGCGCACTCTAATCACCTCAATATCGATGAACTTACTTGTAATTAATCGTAATCGATTAAGGGCGCAATGGCAATAGCTCAGATCATCCGTTTTCGGGAACGATACGCGCTCGGGGACAGGCCGGACAAGCGTCGGAACCATTTGCAGAAATAATGAATGCTGCCGAACCGAAGCGTATCCGCAATCTCCGTCACCGTCAACCCCGTCGTTTCGAGATAGCGCTGCGCAGCCTGCAGTCTCATTCTCTGATGATCGGCATGGGGGGATCGCCCGACGATTCCTTTGTAGGTTTTCGAGGCGTAATCGTGACTGTAGCCCGTCATTTCCTCCAGCCACTCCATGCGATAGTCTTCTTCCGCTCGCGCTTCGAGCGCCGCGCGAATCCGTTCCACGATGGCGTTCTGCGGCATTGGAGCGACGGTTGTCCTTCGCAGGCGCACGTAAAGCCGGATCATCGCGGCGCGGAGGGCGAGCGGCGCATACTCGTCCTGACGATTGAATTCCTTAACCAACTCTTCGAAAAAAGGAAGCGCCCACGACCCGATAAGCGAGCATGGAGGGATCAGGGCGTTCGGAACGTCGTCCGGTGCGGAGAGGCTTTGGTGAGACTGTGGAGGAAGCTCGATATTGCGGACGGAGGGAGGATGCGGCCGGGCGGCGGATTCGGATGCATCCGGAGCGAAGTGCAGGCCGAAGAGGACGAACGGATCGTCGGCGTCGGCGGTAATCCGGTGCGGAACCTCGGGACCGTATCCGAGCAGGCAGCCCGATTCCGCCGAATAGACCCGACCGTTAATCATGATCTCTCCCTTTCCCGACTCCACGTACAGCCACTGATAATCGTCGATCACTCTTGGACCGAACGTCTCGCCCGGCCGGCAAGCGAGCCGGTTCGCGTAATGAACGGCGGGGTTGAATTTGAACTCGATATCGGACATGGCGCTTCCTCCCGGGTATAAGGCGGTAAAACCGATAAATGACAAATACGACCCGGCTACCGCTAAATCCTTCTATACATTCTACATGATAATATGGCTTCATAATCGTTGTTCCGAGGAGAGATAAACTTATGGAGATATCACCGGTCAAGGACAATAACTCAAGTCCGATCGCAGGAACGTTTCCGGACTCTTCGCCGTTGCTCGGGCTGTCGGAAGCGCTTCGGGAACGTGCCGATCAGGACGGCATGCTTTTCTTCAAAGGCCTTATTCCGCAGGAGACCGTGCTTGCGCTTCGTCAAGACGTCTTGAGCATTTTGGAGAGCCGGGGCTTGACCGATTCCCGGCATGCGCTGATCGATGGGATGGCCGACGTGGAGGCGGTCAACCGGATTCCGGACGAGGAAATTCGCTGGAACGGCGTCGGAGTCACGCATGACATTTATCTCGCGATTCAGAAGCTGGAAAGTTTTCATGCTTTGGCCCATCAGGAGAAGCTGCTGTCCATGTATCGCGAGCTGTTCGGCTGCGAGGTCTTCCCTCACCCGAGAAACATCGCCCGGGTGATGCTGCCTCATCGCGATACCAAGGTTACGCCTTCTCACCAGGATTTTCTTCATATTCAAGGAGAAACCGAGACTTGGACGGCCTGGATTCCGCTTGGCGACGTTCCCCGGCGGTTGGGCGGCCTTGCCGTGCTGAAGGGGAGTCATAAAGCCGGATTGCTGGGCGTCACGGAGGCGCCGGGAGCGGGAGGGCTGGAATCGATCCTATGCGGTCTCGACTACGAGTGGCAGACGATCGACTACGAGGCGGGAGACGTGCTTACCTTTAACAGTCTGACCGTTCACAAGTCGATGCCCAATCAGGTGCCGGGACATATTCGGCTGTCGTGCGATTATCGTTACCAGGCGCTCAGATCGGGCGCGGTGATCGAGCCTCGTTCGCTGCTGCCGCATGGTCCCTTTGCATGGGAGGAGCTGTACGAAGGCTGGGAACGAAAGGAACTGCAGCGTTATTGGGAGAACGTCGGATTCAGCTACTCGGAATTCGACGAATCGATCCGTTGGCAGAAGGAAAAGATTTGTTGAGGGTTTATGCTGCGAATGCAAGCGAAGAGGCTGCTCCGAGTCGATGTACGACTTTTTCGGAACAGATAGCGAGAGAGAGAACGGCGAACCGCTCTTGTAATAGCCGGCAGGAACGGTCACGAGCGGAACGCCGGCCACGTTGATTTCAGAAACCGGCGCCGATATTGTCCTCGCTGGAAAGGAGCGGCGTACGAATGACCTGAGCGACGGTATCGTCTGCGTCGCCGAAACTTGGACTCTATCCTCTTATTAAATACGCGTAACATCGGCGACCCCGAGGCCGCTTTGCAACGCCAGGGTTTTGCCAATGCTTTCGGGATAAACTTGGAATATTTTAACGGTTGCAACGGTATTGGAGGCTATGGTATATTCTAATTCCTGTCGCCGAAACGAAGCGAACTTGAGAGAGTCGCCGAGGTCGAACAAACTCGAAAATTATCGTAACTGGTAAAAATTGAGGG
>NZ_JBEPYQ010000133.1:0-15982 GCF_041641335.1 Cohnella sp.
ACATCCTTCAAGAGATGCTGGACAGCACCTCAACCTACTTGAAAATGTCGCTGTCCGCAGGGGTCGGCAACACCGTCGATCGCGTTGTCGATGTAAGATACTCCTGTCTGGAGGCGAAGCTGGCGCTAGAATACCGCTTTTTTACCGGGAATGGCGCCATTTTGCCGATTGGCGATTTTAGCGAGAGCCGCGTACATATCGATTTTTCTCGCATTTATGACCAGCAGAACAAGCTGATTCATAACATGAAGCTTGGCAAGGTCGAGGAAGTGGGCGTTACGATAACAGAAATATTCGAGGAGATAGGGAAGGATTGCAGCTATCCGATCAGCTACGTGCAGAGCGTTGGAGTCGAAATGATCAATATGGCTTCGCGTGCGTTCCATGAGATGGGTGAAAATGCGGAGGCTGTATTTCCCGATTTGCCGGAAGTGATCATAGAGCTGTACCGCCAGCATCATATTTCCGATCTGATCGGGCGAATGCAGGGAATATTCCGAACCGTCACGCAGTTTTTTTTGCGCAAAAACAATCGGAAAAACAGCGGCATTATTAATAAAATCAAAGCTATTATCGACCGCAGCTATATGGAAAATGTAACGGTCGGACGTCTGGCGGAAGAGGTTTATTTGTCTCCCAATTATATCAGCCTCATTTTCCGGCAGGAGACGGGAACGACGGTAACGGAATACGTGACCAGGGTGCGGATGGAGGCGGCCAAAGAACTGCTCAAGTCGCCGGATCTGAAGGTGCTGGAGGTGGCCGAAATGATCGGCTACGAGAACGCGACCTATTTCAGCACGGTGTTCAAAAAATATACCGGCATGCACCCGCAAAAATACCGCTCCTTGTTTATCGCGGAGTAACCGCATAAATGTCGATAGATTTTTGAAGGATGCGATAGATATGTTGATGAGGCTTATTATGCAAGACCGCTATACTGTGAGTAGCCGGAATGGATGCAAAACGAGATTCGGTGCAGACAGATAATAGGGGAGTGGCAAACAAAAATGAGTGGCAAGGATGGCATGTGTCGGATCGGACCTTTCTCCTTCATCTGGGCGGAAAAATTGAAATGCAGCCCAAAAAGCCGATTCAGAACCGCGACGATCTGTCACGGGTGTATACCCCGGAGGTGGCCAGGGTATGTCAGGCTATTGACGAGAAGCCTTCCAGCGTGCATGCGCTCACCATCAAACGAAATACGGTTGCCGTTGTGACGGATGGGAGCGCGGTGCTGGGACTTGGCAATATCGGTCCGTATGCTGCATTGCCCGTGATGGAAGGCAAGGCGATGCTGTTCAAGCAATTTGCCGATATCGATGCCTTTCCGATTTGTCTGGATACGCAGGACGTCGAGGAAGTTATACAGACGATTAAACGTATAGCTCCGGTTTTCGGAGGGATTAATTTGGAGGATATAGCGGCGCCTCATTGTTTTGAAATCGAGCAGAGACTGCGCCGGGAGCTGGATATTCCCATCTTTCACGATGACCAGCACGGGACGGCGGTCGTCATCTATGCCGGCTTGTTGAATGCGCTCAAGCTGACGGGACGGCGATTGCAGGACGCCCGCATTGTCATATGCGGAATCGGCGCCGCCGGAACGGCTTGCACAAAGATGCTGCTTGCGGCAGGAGCGAGGCATATTGTCGGAGTTGACCGATTCGGTATTCTGAGCAGGGATATCGCATACACCAATCCGACCTGGACATGGTATTCGGAGCATACGAACCGAGAACGCCGCACAGGCGGATTAAGCGAGGCCTTGGCCGGGGCGGATGTATTTATCGGCGTTTCCGGCGGCAATATTGTTAGTCGAGAGCAGATTCTGACCATGTCCCCGGAACCGATTGTATTTGCCATGGCGAATCCCGAGCCGGAAGTGCGGCCGGAGCTTGTAGAGGATATCGTCGGCGTCATCGCAACCGGACGATCCGACTATCCGAACCAGATCAATAACGTGTTATGTTTCCCAGGCATCTTCAGAGGAGCGCTCAATAGCAGAGCCTCAACTATCAACGAGGCGATGAAGCTGGCTGCAGCCGAAGCAATCGCGGCAACGGTGAGAGATGATGAATTAAGCCGCATGTATGTGATCCCGAGCGTGTTTAATGTGCACTTGACTAAGGAGGTAAGCCGAAGAGTCGCCGAAGCGGCGCGGCAAAGTGGGGTTTCCCGTCGCCGTTTCAATGATTGAGGCGGGCGGCTGGCCACTGTAATTAGGTTCGGCGCAGTGCCAACAATCAAGAGCAGGAGCAGGTTATCGAAAGATGGCCTGTTCTATTTTTGCGGATAGACTCAGGCGAGCTTCCGACGCCGGGTTTTAAATACCGGAGTAATTGTTTTATCTGTCTGCTTCGGCGTAAAATAATAACGCATAGCGAGGAGGAGAACATGATGAACGAAGAGACGGCCAGACCGGTCGGACGGTCGAGATCGGTGATGACGGAGCTCGTATTTCCGACGGATACGAACCATCACGGTACGATGTTCGGCGGCACGCTGATGAAATATATCGATAAAATATCCGCAATCGCGGCGATGAGACATTGCGGCAAGGCGGTCGTGACGGCTTCGACGGACAGCCTCGATTTCCTGGCGCCGATCCGGATGGGGGAGGCGGTGGAGCTGGAGGCGTTCGTCACGTGGACGCATCGCAGCTCGATGGAGGTGTACGTTGTCGTGCGGGCGGAAAATCTGTTCACCGGGGAGCGCCGGGTAACCTGCACCGCCTTTTCGACGTTCGTCGCGCTGGACGACAACGGTAAACCGGTCCCTGTGCCGCCCGTGGCGCCCGGGAACGACGCCGAGCGGAAATTGTTCGACAGCGCTCCGGAGCGCTACCAGCAGCGCAAGAAGAGGCGTTCGCAGCGCTTCTCGACGACGGAGTGAACCGGCGCCGGCAGAGCCGGAGAGTGACAAGCGGACAAAGCGGATGGTACAATAAGTGTAAGTTCAAAAAGTAATTCAAGATTCGATGTCGAGTCTGCTTCATGGGATGCTTCGTGATCAAAAGCGGACTTTTTGAACAACCTCAATAAACAACAAAATCGGTTTCGAGGTGTTTATCAATTGCGTAACTATTTGGATTTGCTTCAAGACGTGCTGGATCGCGGCGTGGAGAAGGGAGACCGGACCGGAACCGGAACGCTGTCGGTATTCGGGCGTCAGCTTCGCTACGATCTGTCGGAGGGTTTCCCTCTCGTAACTACGAAACGCATTCATCTGAAATCGGTCGTTCACGAGCTTCTGTGGTTTCTCAGAGGCGATACGAATATTGGCTACTTGAAAGAGAACGGAGTCCGCATCTGGGACGAGTGGGCGGACGAGAACGGCGATCTCGGACCGGTCTACGGCTCGCAATGGCGCGCCTGGGAGACTCCGGACGGTCGGACGGTCGATCAGATTCAGCAAGTCGTGGAGGCGATCAAGCGCAATCCCGATTCGCGACGGCATCTTGTCAGCGCCTGGAACGCGGGCGTCATCGACGAGATGAAGCTGCCGCCCTGCCACTTCGTGTTCCAATTTTACGTCGCCGGGGGAAAGCTGAGTTGCATGCTGACGATGCGTTCGGTCGATACGTTCCTGGGACTCCCGTTCAACATCGCCTCCTATTCGCTGCTCACGCATATGATCGCACAGCAGTGCGATCTGGAGGTCGGCGAGTTCATCTGGTCCGGCGGAGACGTTCACATTTACAGCAATCATCTGGAACAAGTCAAGCTTCAGCTGAGTAGGGAGCCGCTGCCGCTTCCGAAGCTGAACATTTTGCGCAAGCCGGACTCTATTTTCGATTATAAGTTCGAAGATTTCGAGTTCGCGGATTATAAACACCACCCAGGAATCAAAGCTCCCGTAGCCGTATAATCATCGCGGATTAATCGCTTCTCTTATCTGGCGACAGATAGAGGAGTTTTTTTATGCGAAAAATCCAAATCGTTCAAACCGAAATCCGATTTCTTCCGTTAGCTGGGATGAAGATTCCATTTCGGAAAGGAGATATCGGGAAATGAAGAAAAGAAGAGGACGGTTACTATCGATTGCATTAACGTTAGGATTGACGGCTGTGCCTTTGGCGGCATTCGCCGAAGGGGGACAACCGTCAACGGCAGCAGAAACTCCGGCCGTGCAAACCGCGACCGCCGCGGAGGCCGTCGCGGAGTTAGGAATTCTGAAGGGGGACGGGAAAGGCGTAACGGAAGCTTACTTGGAGCAGACGACTACGCGGCTGCAAGCGGCGATCTTAATGCTCAGGCTCTTGGGCAAGGAACAAGAGGCTCTGGGATTTCAGGGGACGGCTTCTTTCGCGGACGCGGACAAGGCCGGCAAGGCAAGCCGGCCGATTCTTGCTTATTTGAAGAGCAACCCCGAATTCGGTTGGGGCGGTACGGGAACAGGGAAGTTCGAGCCGACGGCCCCCGTTACGGCGCAGCAGCTGTACAAGGTGATGCTGGAGTCGCTTGGTTACCGTTCGGGAACGGATTTCGCCTATAACGACACCTTGTCCTTCGCGGCCGATCAGGGCTTGTTCCGCGCCTCCGGAGCTGCCCCCTTTACGAATCGCGACCTTGCTGTCGCTCTAACGGAGACGCTTCGGGCGACTCCAAAAGGCGCTTCGGGCATCCTGCTCCATGATCTCGTCGAAAAGAAGGTGGTATCCGCCGACCATGCGAAGCTGCTGGACGGGCAACGGATTGACATTTCGCAAACTGCCGCCGGCGATTCTTACTTAACGGACGGCAAGGGAATGGCCTTGTATTTGTTTACGAATGACATGGCCGATCTTAGCGCTTGCCAAGGCGCTTGCTTAACGAATTGGCCGGCATTTTACTCGGATAATCTGGTCATTCCATACGGAATGAATGCCGAAGACTTCGGCGTGTCCATCCGCTCGGACGGGGCGAAGCAGTTAACGTATAAAGGCTGGCCGCTCTATACCTTCCTTAAGGATACGAAAGCAGGGGACGCGAACGGAGAAGGGGCAAACAACGTCTGGTTCCTTATCAAGCAGCCTTTCTACACGATCGGCCTTGGCACGAATGCCGAAATCGGCCATTATTTAGTCGACAGCGACGGCGTCAGCCTGTACTATTTTGACAAGGATCCTAAAGGCGCCAGCGTCTGCGAGGGAGATTGCCTTGTGAAATGGCCGGTATTCCATGCGGATAGGACAGTCGTTCCCAAAGGATTAAAAGCCGAGGATTTCGGAGAAATCACAAGAGCGGACGGAACGAAGCAAACCACGTTCAAAGGTTATCCGCTTTATTATTTCTTCCAGGATGCCAAGCGCGGAGACCTGAAAGGACAGTCGGTGGGAGAGGTATGGTTCGCGGTAAATCCGGAGACGTTCTCGGGAACGACGACTGGAAAGTCCACGCCGGCGCCCGTCGCCGATAAAGTGACGATCGAGATGAAAGGATATCAGTTCTCGCAAGCCGAGTTGACGGTCAAAGCAGGAACGACCATCGAATTCATCAATATGGACGACGATAAGCACAATGCGGTAGCGGTAGACGGCTCGTTCGAAACGGAACTGCTGAACAAAGGGCAATCCGCGACGATCAAGCTGGATAAACCCGGCGTATACGACTATTATTGCGCGCCTCACAAGTCCCACATGAAAGGAAGGATTATCGTCGAATGATCAGCAGACTCAAAAGAGGCTTGCAAAGCCTGATGATTGTCGGATTCGCGCTTGCGTTAGCTGCATGCGGTTCTTCGAGTAAGATGAGCAACGCGGACCAGGCTTCGGCAACGCCGACGGCAAGCGGGGCGGCCGAATCGCCTTCCGCGCCTGCAAGTCCGAGCGCGGAGCCTTCCGCTAAGGCGGAAGAAAGTCCCGTATCGTCGCCAAGCGCCTCGGCTTCCTCTACCGCGTCGCACGGACACGAATCGGCGGAAGCGATGGAGTCGGCGCCTGCGGAGTCCGCCGCAGCCTCGGAATCTCCGGCCGCGTCAACAACACCGTCGCCCAAGCCGGCCGCGTCAGCAACACCGTCGCCCAAGCCGGCCGCTTCCGTCAGTCCGTCTCCGTCTCCGTCTCCATCGCCAAGCCAGAGCGAGCCTTCGGAGACGCCTTCCAGGGAACCTGAAAAGCAGGAGAAGCCGATGGTGATCGAGATCAAGGATTTCGCTTTTTCTCCAGCAAAAGTGACGATCGGTAAAGGAACAACCGTCATTTTCGTCAATAGAGACAAGGTAGAGCATACCGCAACCGCGGACGGCGGAGAGTTCGACACCGGTTTGTTCGGGAAAGACGAATCCAAGGAAGTGAAGTTCGAAGATGCGGGAACTTTTACCTACTATTGCGCTCCGCATCCGGGAATGATAGGATCAATCATCGTTGAAGATTAATAGAAGGAGGCGGGTGGGAGCGAATTCCCATCCGCCTGTTTGACGACAAGGGGAATCGTTAAATGTCAAACCGGTCCGATGAGGAACTCATGCGACACATCCGAGAAGGGCGCAAAGAAGCGCTTGAGCAATTGTATGATCGGTACGCGAGGCTCGTCTATTCGTTCGCTGTCCGCTTTTCCGGAGACGAGGCGTTGGCGCGTGAAATCGTTCAGCTTGTTTATACGCGTCTCTGGTCGACGAAAGCGCAGTACGATCCGGGTATAGGAGCATTCACCAGCTGGTTGATCACCGTAACGAGGAATATTTCCATTGATGTTCTGAGGCGCGAGCGCAGACATCAAAATAAGGTTTCTATAGATGAACTTGATGACGCCCCGGGCAGATCGGCTTCCAACGACCCCGAAACGATGCTTTTGCGCAATGACCGGCAGAAGGCAATCGCAACAGCTTCCAGGCGCTTAAGCGAACCGCAGCAACGGGTCATCGAATTGCTTTATTGGAAAGGCTATACGCTTCAAGAAATTGCCCAAATGAACGAAGAGCCCGTAGGCACGGTCAAAAGCCGGCTGCATCAGGCGCTCAAGACACTTCGGAGACATCTGCAGGGTTCGAGGGAGGAGCTTCAGGGATGAACGATCGAAAAATGTCCCCCTGTGAAGGGTTAATCGACTATTTAACGGGAGAAAGCTTCGGAAGGGAACGGAAGCGATTCGAAAAACATATGGCGACTTGTTCCTCTTGTCAAGAGGAAGCGATCGTTTGGCAGGAAGTGTGGGATCGTCTGAAAGAGGATGCGGAAATGCTTGAATTGCCGGCGGATTTGAAGGAGGAAGTGTTGGGCTCGCTTTTTGCCCAGGAAAAACAGCCGTCGGCGCCGCTCGGGAAATCCCGAAGCTCCTGGTTTAATCGTCGCTATGCAAGAGGAGGGGTGGCCGTCGCGCTTCTGCTGATCGTCTTCATATCGGGATGGCTGATCCGAGATTGGCAAATTCAGGGTTCGGACCAGGCCGCGTCCGTTGAGGAGCCGGCGAGCATCGAATGGCTGCTTCACTTAAGCGCCGAAAAAAGCAATGGAAGGTTTAACGACAGTCCGCGCGCGTACGGCATTGCCTGTCTTGTCCGATCCCCTAACGGGGAGCAATTAGTCGTATACGTTTTCGGCTCGCCGAGGACCAAGGATGACGAAGTCTACCGGGTGTGGCTGTGGAAGGACGGACAGAGGACGAGTGCGGGAGCTTTCACGGTAGACGATTCGGGAATCGGAGTCATGACGCTTCCGTTGTCGAACGGAATTCCGGATATAGATTCGATCGGCGTAACGCTAGAACCGGATAGCCAATCTGCTTCGCCTCGCGGACCCAAGATGTTCGGCTCCATGCAACCGGATGATTCGGTCAATGCCTGATTCCGAAGTCGGAGTCGCCTTGTCGTCCGGGTAGGCAGCGGCTTGACGGTATGGTATCATATTTAAATGCGCAGCTTACTATTTTGAAAAGGAAAATAACGATGACCGTTACGTTTATTGCAGCAGTCGCCTCCAACGGCGTTATTGGCGCCAATAACGAATTGCCTTGGCGTTTGCCCGCCGATTTGAAATATTTCAAACAGAATACGCTCGGAAAGCCGGTATTGATGGGTCGCAAAACATTCGAATCATTGGGCCGGCCATTGAAGGAGCGGACAAACGTCATTTTATCGCGTACGCTTGAAGAAGCGCCGGAGGGCTGCGATCTGGTCAGAACGATTCCCGAAGCTCTTGCCAAATACGGCGGCGACGATGAGTTAATGGTCATCGGCGGCGCGGAAATTTTTACGCAAATGCTTCCGCTTGCGGACAGGCTGCAATTGACGGAGATCGGGCAGCCATTTGAAGGGGATTGCTTCTTTCCTCGCTTTGACAAGCGGGAATGGAGGCTGGTCTCTCGGGAGGAAGGCGTTCAAGACGACAAAAACCGGCTTCCTTACGCTTTCTGCATTTACGAACGTTCAGTTGCTAAATAGTACAAACAATATAACGGATAATCTATTCTGACATGCGGGTACTTTTGTTAAGATGTTCTATCATCGACGAACATTTGGTGTACAAGAGTACAAACGAAGATACCGACAGATGGAGGAAAAGAAGATGTCGACGCCTACGGGATTCATGGAATATAAGCGGGAGCTTCCGAGCGACCGCGATCCGTTGGAGCGCATCAAGGATTGGAAGGAATTCCACCGGATGTTCTCCGAAGAGCAGCTTCGCACGCAAGGCGCGCGCTGCATGGACTGCGGAACTCCTTACTGCCATACGGGCATCGAGCTGGCGGGAAGCGTATCGGGCTGTCCGATCAACAACCTGATACCGGAATGGAACAGCCTCGTCTATCGCGGACTCTGGAAGGAAGCTTACGAGCGTCTGTCGAAGACGAACAACTTCCCGGAGTTTACGGGACGGGTATGCCCGGCTCCGTGCGAAGGCTCTTGCACGGTGGGGCTTATCGGCGATCCCGTCACGATCAAGACGATCGAGCAGGCGATCATCGATAAGGCGTTCGAGGAAGGCTGGGTCGTTCCGCAGCCGCCGAAGAAGCGCACGGGCAAGAAGGTCGCTGTCGTCGGCTCCGGTCCCGCAGGGCTTGCCGCGGCCGCTCAGCTGAACAAGGCCGGCCACACCGTCACCGTATACGAGCGCGCGGACCGCGCCGGCGGACTGCTGACGTACGGAATTCCGACGATGAAGCTGGAGAAGCACATCGTGCAGCGCCGCGTGGATCTGCTTGCCGAGGAGGGCATCCGGTTCGTCGTCAATACGGAGATCGGCAAGGACATCTCCGCGGCGGAGCTGGTGGACCAGCACGATGCGGTCGTGCTGTGCGGCGGTGCGACGAAGCCGCGTCCGATCGGCAACGTGGAAGGCCACGATCTGAAAGGCATCCATCAGGCGATGGATTACTTGAACAGCACGATCAAGAGCTATCTCGACAACGGCTTGCAGGAAGGCTCGTACATTTCCGGCAAAGACAAAAACGTCATCGTCATCGGCGGCGGGGATACAGGAACGGACTGCGTCGCTACGGCGCTGCGTCACGGCTGCTCCAGCGTTACGCAATTCGGTACGCATGCGAAAGCGCCGCTCGAGCGCGATCAGATGAACAATCCGTGGCCGGAATATCCGAACGTGTACACGCTCGACTACGCGCATGAGGAAGCGAAAGCTCTGTACGGAGAAGATCCTCGCGCCTTCTCCGTGCTGACGAAGAAATTCGTAGGCGACGAGAACGGCAACGTCAAAGAGCTGCACACGGTGCAAATTCGCCGTTACGTGGACGAGCAAGGCCGCAAAATTTACGAGGAAATTCCGGGCACCGAGAAAGTATGGCCCGCGGATCTCGTACTCGTCGCGGTCGGCTTCGAAGGTCCGGAGCGCACGCTAATCGATCAGCTGGGCCTGGAGACGGATCGTCGCACGAACGTCAAAGCCCGGTACGGCAAGTATACGACGAACGTGGACAAAGTGTTCGCGGCGGGCGATATGAGACGCGGACAGAGCTTGATCGTATGGGCGATCAATGAAGGCCGCGAAGCGGCTCGCGAAGTCGACAGATTCCTGATGGGCAGCACGTTGCTCCCGTAACGGATATCGGTTATCGTAGAGAGGTCGTCCCCCGGCGGGGCGGCCTCTTTTTTCACGGATGTCAGGAGGAGGAACGACGGAATGATTCGGTATGGCGACGAACAATGGTCCGAGCTGCGGTTCACGGGCTTTCAATATCGGGCGGAGCGCAGGGACGGACAGTGGGTCGACGTGGCTCTGCTGCCGGAGACGGCGGACGAAACGCCGCTGCCCGAGGAACTGACGGAATTCCAGATTATCGCGGTGTGTACCCATGATGGACACCCGATTCAGCTCGTGACGCAGGATGACGGCTGCGACAGCGAATACCAGCTCACGGAATGGGAACAGGAGCAGATCAACGCCTTTATCCGCACCGACGAGGTCAAGCGGGCGATTGTCGAGGCGGCATCGGTTCGCGTGGACTGAAGGCGGAGCGACTGCACGGCGAGGGTCGATGGCGACTAAAGGCGGATAGACCGCAAGGAGCGGCGGACGGCGACTGATGGCGAACCGACTCGCACGACGTTGGCTTATGGCAGGTTGACAGGGCATGCGGAGCGGAATTCGTGCAAAGTTGGTACCGAAGACAGGGCTTCCCCCAAATCTTTCCTCTGTGGTACACTTGTGACTGGCGAGGATCGATTGTGGGCGGGGGAGGCTTATTATGGAAAGCGCGGCTTTGCTGTCGCCGACGGACATTCATACGATTCGCAGATACGTGCAGACCAAATACGCTCCGCTCCCGGACGGACGCCGTGCCGAGATCGTCGCCGATGCCATTCGCCGGGCGCTCGCGCAGAGAATGCCGAACATGCCGGACGATTTGAAGCGGCAGATGATCGATCGGCTAATCAGCCGTTGTCTGGTCGGAGAAAGACGGGACATTCGGCCTGAGGACGTGCTTGATCTGTTCGCAGAAATCGGCGAGGACGACGGGCATTTGACGGAACGATTGCTGGAACCGATTTTGCAGTGGGCGAACGAGCGCACACAGCGAAGATGGAGCCCGGAGCAGCTGGCTTCCCGGTTGGAGAGGCGGCAAGGGGCGGTTTCGTTGTCGGCGGCGGAAGCCGTGACGATCGGACTGGCTCCCGAAGGAGCGACGGCATCGCGAAGCGGCTGGTCCGTTGCGGTCTGGGCCGCGGTGCGGAGTTTGGCCAAGCCTGCTCCCGCTATCGTTCTCGCGTCGGTCATTGCGCTTGGCGGAGGAGCTGTCTGGATCGCGAACAGCATGGAGCGTTCCGCGCCGGTCGAGCCGCCTTCGAGTGCGCCAACTCCCGTACCCGAAGCGGCCCCAGCGGTTGTTCCCGACGTCGGGATACCGCAAGCGCTCAAGTATACGGAAATCGACGTGCCGGCGCTTGTCGCTTATTTGAGCGGCAGGGACTCCATGCTGGCCGAAGAGCCCTACTTCGGGACGATTATGGACACGGCGCGCGAGTATGATCTGCATCCGCACCTTCTGTTCGCCATCACCGGTCAAGAACAGGGTTTTGTGCCGAAGTCGGCCAAACATGCGCTAAAAATCGCGAACAATCCGTTTAACGTCGGACACAGCTGGATGGAATACAATACGGATATCGCCAACTCCGCGGGCATCGCCGCAAGGCTTCTCGTCAAGCTCGGAGACAGCCGACCGGAAGGCCATGATCCGTTCGAGTGGTTTAACCGAACGTATGCCGAGGACCCGCTATGGTCGGTTGGCGTTCGCAAAATTTTCGATAAGCTGAACGGTTTGGGCGGGGAGTGAGGAGCGGGGGCTGTCTATTCGTAGGGAACCGCGACTGCGGCAGCGTTGCGTTCTCCCGGAAATACATGCCCTTATTAGGTTTATCGTATAGCGCAGGGGAGAAGCTTACCCCGATTCCTTCATCAGGCTATCTTCCAAGTATTGATGGATCGCAGGCGGAACTTGAGGCAGCTCCGTAAGGGTGAGCAGAGCCCCGCGAGGCTTGGCGTCGATCGGAATGACGTTGTACGCCCATTCGGCTTCCTGCTTCAGGTAGACGGCGTTGATGCCGCAGTGGAGCGCCGGGAGCACGTCCGTTCTGACCGAGTTGCCGATCATCCACGTATGGTCGCGGTCGAAGCTGCCTCCGGCCAGGATTTGCTCCAAAGCGTCCGTATTTTTGTGCTGCCGGATGTAGATCCGGTTGTCGAAGTAGCGCTCCAGGCGCATGCTTTCGATTTTGCGCAGCTGAATGGCGGCATCCCCGCCCGTATACAGGTGAAGTTCGTGGCCTTTGGAGGCCAGCGAATCCAACGTTTCCTCCATCAGCGGGTAAGGCTCGATCTCGAGCTCGTAGACGCTGTTCCCGAGCTTCCATAGCTGTTCCTCTTCAAGGGGAGAGCTTGGCCGTCCGGTGACGGATTGAAAGTACCGGTACGTGTCGATCATCGATTGGGGAAAATGCTCGCTCTTGAAACCGAGCACCTGAACGCCGGCGATATCGATCTCCGTCTGCTTGGCCGCGATCTCTTCCTTCCCAATACCTGCGGACCCGAACCAATCGGCCATCCGGTCAGCGAAACGATCCAGAATGGCATGGAAATACTTATTGCAATAAACTAGCGTATCGTCAAGGTCGAATAAAATTTGTTGGTTCATATGATGCTGATCTCCTTAAATCCTCATTCCGTTTTTCTCATTATGGCTCGGGGAGTCGGGTTTGTAAATGATTGAAAAGAGGAAAACTACAAAGTAACCCTTCCGGACAATCGAAGGGCAGGGGGTGAGAACTCGTGGCCAAGAAAATGTCCAGAAACTCGAACGAGCCTATGAAACCATCGGGAGTAAAGGAACATAAGGAAGATCCGGACGTCAGAAAAATGACGCGCTTCCCGCCCAGCTTGAACGGAATCAATAAAAACTTGCCCTGATCAAGACGGGCGGGAGCGCGGCGCCGCTTGCTTCAAGCGTACTTGATAATCTTCTCGGCCAAGTTGCGCTTAATCAAGCGAATGCGCTGACGGACGTAGAAGTCGTAGCTGCCCCCGCTGAGTTCGCGGGGGCTCATCGTGTTGCCCGTGTCGTTATCGATGATGACGAGCTTCCCGTCTTCGTAAAATTTGAATGTCAGGTCTCTAGACGGTCTGGCGCCTCTGGGAGGCTCCAAGTAACGGAGATGTTCGCAGTTCACCATCCATTATCCCACCTTGGAAACAGTGTAGGAACGTTTGTTCCTGTTTTTATTATAGCAAACGTTTGTTCGTATGGCAAGGGATGGGATTATACTTTACACTAGATTCATCAAGATCGAAGGGATAGGACAGCCATGATCGTAATTTCTGGATTGACTCGCACGATACCCGATGGAAAAACGATACTGAAAGACGTAGATGCCCGGTTGCAGCCCGGAACGTTCATCGCCGTCGTCGGCTCGAGCGGAAGCGGCAAGTCCGCGTTGCTGAGAGCGCTTGCGCTAAAGGAAGTGTGGACTTCGGGAGAATATAGGATAGACGGCAAAGATTTGATGGAAGCCAATTTTCTGGCTAAGATGCGTTTTAAGCGACAGATTGCGTATTTGGAGCAGAAGCCGATTTTGTACGAGAAAAAGACGGCGCTCAAAAACGTACTGATCGGAGCTTCCGAGCAGACGCCGATATGGCGGAGAATTACCGGCATGGTGCGCAGCGACGACTATATGGGCGCGATGGACATGCTGGAGCATGTCGGCCTGATGGAGCGGTCGAAGCAGATCGTCGAGCGGATGAGCGGAGGCGAACGGCAACGGATCGCGATCGCTCGGGCACTCGTGCACGGCGCGCGCCTCGTGCTGGCGGACGAGCCGGTCTCCGGACTTGACCCTCATACGTCGGAGGAAATGATGGCTACGCTTAAGAAGCTGTGCAAAGATAAAGGAACGACGATCGTCGCGGCGTTGCACCGGGTAGAGCTCGCGGAGAAGTTCGCGGACGAAATCTGGGGCATGCTGGACGGACGGTTGGTCACGACGGCGATAGGCCGGCGGCTGACGGCGGCGGAGAAGATGCGTTTGGCGTAGAAACCGGAAGCCGCGACGGCTCCCGGTGTGCGGACGACGGATTGGCATTGTGAGTGACGACTATCGGTAATAAGAACGACGGATTGGCAGTACAGACTGACAACATCCGGTTTGTAGAGCCCGATTGCATGGACGATTGCGGTTACGATCGTCGCGGCTTCGACGGATCGGTATTGTAAGGGTGGGGGCTTCGTTGCGAAAGCGGTTCGTTTACGTCGACGGATCGGGTTTGCTCTCGGCGTCCGCTTCGGCAGACAACTCGCGGAGCGAAGTGATTTTTCCGTGAGGATGCTGGTTTTGTTTGCGGCTTTTCCATGCGCTTTCCCGGCGACGCTTGGCAGTGGTCATGTTTTTCCCGCCTTTCATTCGAATGGTCGTACATGAGTTATCGTGGCGTATGAGGTCGGAGGTTATTCACCCATTGTTCTACACGCAAGAAAGGAGCGGATTCATGATGAGCAGCGCCGCGCCTGCGGCGGTTTACCCGTTGTTGTCGCTCAACATCGGCAAAGTTCAGACCGCCATTTATAAAGGTAAAGAAGCGAAGTCCGGCATTACGAAAGGCCCGGTCGAGCAAGCGGTGCGGCTGACCAAGCTCGGTTTCGAAGGAGACGAGCAGGCCGATCTGGAGCATCACGGAGGACCGGATAAAGCGATCTGCGTCTACAGTTACGAGCATTATCCGCATTGGGAAGAGGTGCTTGGGCGTTCGCTCGATTACGGGGCGTTCGGAGAAAACTTCACGGTAGGACGAATCAACGAGCGCGACGTGCGCGTCGGCGATCTGTTTCGCATCGGCTCCGCGGTCGTGCAGGTGAGCCAGCCGAGGCAGCCTTGCTGGAAGCTCGCCATGAAGTGGGGGCTGGACGAGCTGCCGTTGCTCGTGACGAACAGCGGGGCGACCGGCTTTTATTTTCGCGTGGCGGAGACGGGGGAAGTACGTGCCGGCGACGAATTGTCGCTGCTGCAGCCTCATCCGGACGGCGTCACTGTGGCCGAGGCCAATCGGGTCATGCACCAGGATCGGGACGACGTGGGGGGGATTCGCCGATTGCTCGCCGTGGACGCGCTGTCTGCGAGTTGGGTGAATACGCTGACCAAGCGATTGGGTCGGCTGAACGGGTAGTGCGGTCTGGCGGATTGACTGTTCAAGTAAGTACGTGTGGCGGTACTATCGGCGGCGACGGGGCTGGCGTGCGACCGATAAGCTTGCAAACGGGGTGCCTAGGGCGCTCCGTTTTTTTGTTGTGCGGCAGATAGACAACTGCTAAGCAATGAGCGCAGGGGGCGAACATATAATGGAGGGGAGGGGGCGATGGAAGGTGAACACGGCTCAGCGGTTAGGGTACGGGAAAGAGGAAAAGTTGCTGATCGTCAACGCGGACGATTTCGGATTGTGCGGGTGCGTCAACGAGACGATCGTCGAGCTGGTGGCCGCGGGGGCGGTCAGCTCGGCGACGGTCATGATGTGCTGCTCCTGGTCCGCGGACGCGATCGTCCGGATTCGGGAGACCGTCCCGAACGCGGACGTCGGCGTTCACTGGACGCTCACAAGCGAGTGGCCGGGCTACAAATGGGGGCCGGTGTGCCGGAGCCGGCCGATGAATACGCTCACCGTCCAAGGAAGCTGGTTTCCCGAAACGATCGCGGAGGTGGAGCGGCAGGCCGATCCCGAAGAGGTGCGCTTCGAACTGATCGCGCAGACGGAAGCGGCCATCTCCGCAGGTCTGGCGCCGACCCATGCCGACAATCATATGGGAAGTCTGTACGGATTATATACCGGGAAAGACCTGCTGCCGATCGTGTTCGACATTTGCGCGAAATACGGTCTTCCTTTCCGATTGCCCCGCAACTTGATTCCGGTCGGAGGAAGAACGATCCCGCCGGAGCTGCAGGAGCGAGCCAAAAAGCGGGTGCGCCAGGCGGACGACCGCGGAATCGTGCTGCCCGACTACATGATCGGTCCGGAGTATCTGCTGAGCGAGGGGGATACCTACGAATCGGTCAAGCGCGAGGGGAT
>NZ_JBEPYQ010000134.1:0-15851 GCF_041641335.1 Cohnella sp.
TTTCTCCGCGGCGTCCAGATTGGCGCCAATCTGCTTGGCGATCGTCAGCATTTCCTGCCGCAGGCCGTTCTCCATCTCATGCTTGGACGAGTAATAGTAAATCGATATATTCAGCGACAAAATAATCGTTGCGATCAGAGAAATCAGCAGCGACAGCTTGACTTTAATGGACACGAGCCTTGCCTCCGGATCTGGTTGATCCTATTACATTTAGACATCGTTCGACGGATTCCTCTTTCCGACGGCAAAATCCTTCTACATGACATTTGTCATGTCCGATTGCTGACACTTATGACTAACGGCGGGCCTCGGCTTCCCCTACAATGAAATTATAACTTTTGCGCAAGGAGGATCCTATGGCCGCTTCAAACACCGCGCAATTAAAAAAGAGCGTTTCTCCATATGAGAAAGCGAACACGAAAGCCAGCGTTATGCAACTGGTAAATACGATCCCGCCGTTCATCCTGCTATGGGCCGCGGCTTATTGGAGTCTGTCCGTGTCGTACTGGCTTGCCGTGCCGTTTATCGTGCTGGCATCCGGATTCCTGATCCGCACCTTCATCGTGTTTCACGACTGCTGCCACCAATCGTTCTTCAAGAGCCGCAAGGCGAACGAAATCGTCGGCACGCTCACGGGAATATTGACGTTGTTCCCTTACCACCAATGGAAACACAGCCACTCTATCCACCACTCCACCAGCAGCAATCTCGATAAGCGCGGAGTAGGCGACATGTGGCTGCTGACGGTAGACGAATTCGTGGCCGCATCCCTGTGGACGAGAATTCGGTACCGCGTCTACCGCAATCCGCTCGTCATGTTCGGAATCGGTCCGTTCGCCGTGTTCTTGCTCGAATACCGGTTTAATCGCAAAGACGCCCGACGCGCCGAACGTTGGAACACCCGGATCACGAACGTCGGCATTATCGTCCTGTACAGCCTGCTCATCTGGGCGCTCGGCTGGCAATCGTTCCTGCTCGTTCAGCTTCCGATCTTCTGGCTGTCCGGCGCCGCCGGCATCTGGCTGTTCTACGTGCAGCATCAATTCGAGGAAACCTATTACGAGCACGATGCGGAATGGAGCTATGTGAAAGCCGCCGTCGAAGGCAGCTCGTACTACAAGCTGCCGAAGGCGCTTCAGTGGCTGACCGGCAACATCGGCTTCCACCACGTTCACCATCTGAGCCCGAGAGTGCCCAACTACTTGCTCGAAGAGGCGCACAATTCCGTTCCCCCGCTTCAGCACGCGACGACCGTGACGCTGAAATCCAGCTTCGCCTCGCTGAAATTCAAGCTGTGGGATGAACAGAAAAAGGATTTCGTCACGTTCGGGCAAATCAAGCATTTGCTGGGTGGCGCCAACACGAACGCCCGCTCCGCGGAACCGACACCGGAACCCGCGCCTGACAACGAAGTCGCATAATCGTCGCCGATCGGCCTTCTTATGGTAAAATAACCGTGAGAAGGCCATTGTCGACATTGGGAGCGTAATAGATGTACAAGAGACTCAAACGAATTCAGATTTTCCCGAAAACGACCGGAATCAGTCCGTACGTCTGGCTGATGTTCTGCATTTTGCCGTTTTATTTTATTTTCCGCTCCTCATCGAACATAGAGATCGCCGCGGGCATTCTGATGATCGTGCTGTTCTTCTTCTGCTACCGGCTGACCTTGAATGCCAAAGGTTGGTCGGTTTACGTTGGGATGGGCGTGCAGATCGCCATCTCGATCGTGATGACGCTGCTGTTCAGCTACGCTTACTTCGCGTTCTTCCTGGCGTTCTTCATCGGCAACGTCCAGAACAAAGCCGGCTTCATTACGCTGTATACGATCCATATCGCCACGAGCCTGATCGCCGTGAACGTCGGATTCATTATGCAGGACAAGTTTTTCATCACGCAGACGCCCTTCATTCTGATCAGCCTGCTCGGCGTCATCCTGCTTCCTCTCGGCAGCTACAACCGCAACAAGCAGGGCGAGCTGCAGGAGCAGCTCAAAGACGCCAACCAGCGCATCTCCGAGCTCGTCAAGCTGGAGGAACGCCAGCGCATCGCCCGCGATCTTCACGATACGCTCGGGCAGAAGCTGTCGCTGATCGGCCTCAAGAGCGATCTGGCGCACAAGCTGATCGCCGCCAATCCCGAACGCGCGCGCGCCGAGATCAAGGACGTCCAGCACACGGCCAGAACCGCGCTGCAAGAAGTCCGCTTGCTCGTCTCGGAGATGAGAGGCACGCGCCTGGAGGACGAGTTGGATCGGATCAAGCAGATTCTGCTCGCGGCGCAGATCGAATTCAAGCTTGAGGGCAGCCCAACGCTGCAAGGCGTCCCCTTGCTGACCGAGAACGTGCTCAGCATGTGCCTGAAGGAAGCCGTCAATAATGTTGTCAAGCACAGCGGAGCGTCCGAGTGCGCGGTTTCACTCAGCCAGAACGATACCAAAGTCGTCATGAAAGTTCACGATAACGGCGCCAGCCGTCCCGAACGGCTCAACTTCAGGCAGGGCCACGGCCTGCAAGGCATGAAGGAGCGGCTCGAATTCGTTAACGGGACGTTAGGACTCGCGACCGGCGAAGGCACGACCGTCGTCGCCACGATCCCGCTCATTGCGCAGCGCCCTAATAAGGAGGAATCGCCATGATTCGAATCGTCATCGCCGAAGATCAGCGGATGCTGCTCGGCGCCCTGGGTTCCCTGCTCGATCTCGAGGAAGACATGGAGGTCGTCGGCAAGGCGTCCGACGGCGCGTCCGCGGTCGAGCTCGTGCGCCAGCTCCGACCGGACGTCTGCATCATGGACATCGAGATGCCCGGACTCAGCGGTCTCGAAGCCGCCGAGCAATTAAAGGAAACGGACTGCAAAGTCGTCATCCTGACGACGTTCGCCCGTACCGGTTATTTCGAACGCGCCGTCAAAGCCGGCGTAGGCGGATACTTGCTTAAGGACAGCCCCAGCGAGGAGCTCGCGAGCACGATCCGCAGCGTGCTGGCCGGCCGCCGCGTCTATGCCCCGGAACTGGTCGACGAAGCTTACCGCGGAGATCAGGGCAACCCGCTGACCGACCGGGAGAAGGAAGTGCTCGGGCTGATCGCCGACGGCAAAAACACGAAGGAAATCGCGACCGAGCTGTTCCTGACGACCGGAACGATACGGAACTATATTTCCGTGATCCTCGACAAGCTTGACGTCAGCAACCGGGTCGAGGCGATCAAAAGATTCAACGAGAAAGGCTGGTTCAAATAACGTTCAGCTTCCTATAGTCCTTCTTCATAATGTTCTTCACCAGACTCGGCCATTTGGAATTCGCGGGACAATACTTGGTCGCGATCTTCTCGATCGTCGTATACCCTTTATCTACGTATTTGTCGGCCAGCAGCTGCCCGAACTTCTTGACGCTGTCCCCTTTTGTCTCAAATGCGAACGCCTTGCGGTGAGGGTCCGGGCCTGTCGCGTTCAAGCCGAACAGGTTGTTTTTGTTTTTCGCCAATCTGCTGCTGCCGTTGCCGCTCTCCAGCTTCATGACGGCGATCGTGAACAAGGCGTTGATCCCGTACGTCTCCTCCACTTCCAGAATCGCTTCCTCCAGCCCGTGTCCGGCCAGATCCGTCCCTTTGAAAATAAGAGCGATATCCTCCTCTGTCAGCCCCGATTCGGTCTCCACCTTGGAGCTCGGCTGCACGGGAGCCTTCGACGGCTCTTCGATCTTCGGCTGTTCCGTCTTCGGATCTTCCGCTTTAGACTCTTCCGCCTTCGGCTCCGCTTCCGGGGCGTTCGGTTCGATGTCCGGCAGCGCCGTCCACAGCATGGCGGAGGCAGCGACAGCTCCCGCATCCTCTACGGGTTGCGCGTAATCCCCATGCACGTAGCCTCCTCCTTTAATTCTCAGCCAACCGCCCGGCGTCTCCGATACGATTTCCAGACGGGTTCCTTTTTGCACCACGGATTTGATTTTCGATTTCGAATAAGCGTTCGTCCTGACGTTAAGAAAGTAGGCCGTAACCTCGTAGATTTGCGCTTGCGGCGCTCTGGATACTGCGATATGTACTTCCTTATCGGGATTTTTGGCGATATCTCCGGTTGTCGCGGTGATCGCAGCGGACTGGAAACGGTCCAGCGAGGCGATCGTTTCGTACTCGAACGTGAGCTCTCGGGGATCGACCTGCGTTTCGCCGGCCGCCCCGACCTCCGGTTCGGAGTCGGCATTCCCGGCTGCTTCCGCGGGATGTGATTTCTCCGCGGCGGGGAGAACGAACGGGGAGTTTTGGCCGATTGGCCAAACCGGGGAATGGAACGTGAAGCTTGTATTCGCGTTCGTATGATTGGCGTCCGTGGTTAACCAACTGATTCCCAAAGTCATCGTCAATACCGCGCTCACGATGTACGCGATCCACTTGCGAAAGGTATTCCTACGCATCCAAATGCACCTCTTCCGTCAAAATTGGTGATGGCTGCCCGCAGTTATTTGGTTTGATTGTACATATATGCGAGTGAAAAGCTTGTCATTCTTTATGCGAATATTAATTGTTAATTTGTCGATTAAAAAATTTTCATAATCATCGTGCCGCGAGCCGCGGGCTGGAAGCCGCGGGAACCTCTGTCATAGAAACCAACCCCTGCGCGCATAATAACTTTGTTGCAAACATTACCAACTGTTTAGGTGGTCTTGAAGTGAGGGGTACGAACGGAACGATCAACTTTTTCCAAGCCTGCACGATTCTGATGCTGACGAACGGACTGACCAATCACGTCATCGTCAATCCGATGCTTCTGGATGCGGCCGGACGGGATTCGTGGATCTCCGCTATCGCCGCCGGTCTGCTGTTCATGCCGTATTGCCTGCTGCTTGCGCTGTTTATGAAAAAATCCGGGCAGATGGCGCTGCAGCCATGGCTTGCCGAGAAGACGAACCAGGTTGTCGCCTGGGCGCTGACGATTCCGCTCCTCGTCCAGCTCTACCTGATCGGCGCGATGACGGTCATTCACTCGGCGACTTGGACGATCACCAACTATCTTCCGGGGACGCCTAAAGTGCTGCTGGCTTTGATCTTAACCGGGTTGTGCGCTCTCTATGCAAGCTGGGGCATACGCGTCATCGCGATCATGTCCGGCATTCTCCTGCCGCTCGTGATCATTCTTGGTTCGTTCGCGGGCATCTCTAACTACCCGCAAAAAGACTTCAACTTGCTCAAGCCGTATTTGGAATTCGGCGTGGACCCGGTACTGCAAGGCATGATTTACGCCGGAGGAGGCTTCGTCGAGCTCGTCGCTTTGATCGCTATGCAGCAGCATCTGAAAAGCAAGGTTGCGCCTTGGAAACTAATGCTGTACGGATCGCTGATGGTTTACATCATGCTCGGGCCCCTCGTCGGAGCAATTACGGAATTCGGCCCCAGCGAAGCCGCGAAGCAGATGGTCTCCCCTTACGAGCAATGGCGCTTGGTCAAACTGGGTTCTTACGTGGAACACGTCGATTTTTTTTCCATCTACCAGTGGCTGGCCGGCGCGTGCGTGCGAATCAGCTTGTCCATTTTCCTCGTGCTCGATCTGCTTCGAATCCAGCGCAACGAGCTCCGGAATCGGTTCATTATGCTGATCGCCCTCAGCTACGTCGCGCTGTCCGTGTTTCCGATTAACGAGTACGCCTTTTATTTGTGGATGTACCGCTATTACTTTCCGATCTCGCTAATAGCAGGGCTTCTCGTTTCCGTCTGCTGGATGTCCATATCGTGGTTCGCCAAACCGACCAAAGGAGGAGCAGCATGAGCAGAAAATCGCAGAACACCTCGTCCGTGTGGTCCGAAACCAAGTTGCACGACCTGTTCGCGAATTCCGCGGACGTGCAGATTATGCCCTGCAAGCTGACGGAGCAGCAGGGTTCCGATGTCGTGCTGATCTATGCGGAAGGCTTGTGCGATACGGTGCAGCTGGGACAGGTCCTTCTGCCCCAATTAAAGCAGTTTTATAGTCAGGCCGGCGCCGCTTTGGCAATGAAGACGCAGGGCTATACGGGCGGGCTGCCGCTTATCGCCATGAAACCGGATGAACCTGAAGACGTCCTGTCCGAATATTTGTTCCAGGGAGACGTGCTGCTTCTGTTCCCGGAGAGCGGGCGTATGTACAAAATGAACATCTGCAATCGCCCGCATCGCAATCCGGAAGAATCCAATACCGAAATTTCGATCAAAGGCCCCAAGGACGGATTTACGGAAGATCTCGTCGTGAACATAGCGCTCATCCGCAAGCGGGTACGCAGCTCGAGCTTGAACTACGAGACGTTTACGCTAGGCAGAAGAACGAAGACGAAGGTCGGATTGATTTACTTCAAGGACATTCTGTCTCCGGAAATTTTGCGGGAAGTGCATAATCGAATCAGTAAGATCGATATCGACGGACTGTACAGCATCAACCAGTTGGAAGAAAAAATGGCCGACTCCAAGTATTCGGTGTTCCCTTCTTTCGCGATAACCGGAAGACCCGACTACGTCGTCAGCAGCCTGCTGGCCGGACGTTTCATTCTGATCGTGGACGGCATTCCCATGGTCTTGATCGGCCCCTCGGGATTGTCGTTGCTGATGAAATCCCCGGAGGACGTCCATTTCAACTACACTTACATTTCATTCGCCCGCATCGTCCGGCATATTAGCTTGTTCCTCTCCATCTCGCTGCCGGGCTTGTGGGTATCGCTCGTCGCGTTTCATCAGGATCAGATCCCATTCCGCATGATGGCCACGATCGCCGGAGCTCGCCTCGGATTACCGATGTCGGCGCAGATCGAGATGTTCGTCCTGCTTATGCTGATCGAAATCTTCCGCGAAGCCGGAGTGCGGCTTCCCAGCTCGATCGGACAAACGCTGACGGTCGTAGGAGGGCTCATCATCGGAGACGCTTCGATCCGTGCCGGACTTGTATCCCCTTCCGTCGTCGTCGTAGGCGCGATTACCGCGGTTACTTCCGTCACGCTCGTCAACCAGTCGCTCAGCACCATCGTCAGCGTCGTCCGATTGAGCATTTTCCTCGTGGCGTCGTTCATCGGAATGTACGGCTTGATTCTGTGTCTGATTCTGTTCGTCGCCTACTTGTCGAGACTGCACTCGTTCGGGGTACCGTATCTGTCGCCGTTGTCGCCGCTGAATCTGAAAGATTTGGCAACCTCTTACTTGCGCATTCCGTGGGCACGGATGAAAACTCGGCCGGGCGCCATTCATCCGATCGATCCCGACCACCACGGTGACGAGAAATGATCGGCAGATGGGGCAAGTCAGCCGGTGCCGCGCTGCTCCTTCTATCGTTGACTGGCTGCTGGAACTCGAAGGACATTCAGACGATGGATTACGCCACGGCTATCGGACTCGACTACGAAAACAACAAATATATCACTTACGTGCAATTTCTGAATTTCGGCAACGTCGGGCGGAACGAAACGATGCAAATCGGCAAAGCGCTTCCGGTATGGATCGGCAAAGGGGAAGGCGCAACGCTAAGCGAATCGCTGTCATCCATCTACGCCACCTCGCAAATGCGAATTTTCTGGGGACATGTCAAAACGATCGTGTGTTCGGAAAGGATGCTGCGAAGGGGGGTCGAGGAAGCTTACAATGCGGCCAACCGTTTCGGAGAAATCCGTTACAACATTCTCATATTCGGCACGAAGGAAAGCCTGCCCGACTTGTTCACGCAAAAGTCGATTTTTAATCTGTCTCCGCTCGACACGATCATGTTCACGCCGGAGCAGACGTTCGCTCAGCGTTCGTTTATCGTGCCGAAGACGGGCAACCGGGTCATCGCCGACATTACGGAACCGGCCCAAGCCGCCATGCTGCCGTCGATCGCGATCAATCGGGAAGTATGGAAGGAGGATCATAAAACGAAGCCGATGCTGACGATCGACGGCGCCTTCTTCTTCAAGGAGCAGAAAGCGACCGCCTGGCTGTCGGAGGACGAGCTTGCCGGAACGAGGTGGACGCAGAAGGAACTGAAGCGTTCGCTGATCCGGGTGCCGGCGGAAGGCAAACCGAAAGCGTCCCTCGTGCTTATCCATCCGGAATACAAAGTCAAGAGCCAGGTTCAGAACGGGCGCGCCGTGTTCGATCTGAGCTTAAAGCTGGACGCGACCGTGGACGAACTGAACGAGAACGTGGGCACGGAAGAGCTCGAGCGGCTTGGCGCGGAAGTCGTGCGGGACGAGATTATGAAGAGCTTCCGCAACGGACTGGCCAAGCAGGTCGACGTACTCAAGCTGGAGGAGACGCTGTATCGCGACCATCCGAAGCAATGGCACGCGCTGCGCAAAGGCAACCAGCCGCTGCTATCCGACGAGTGCATCCGCAAAATCATCGTCAAAATCGACATTCGCAACACGGGCAAGTATAAGGGAAGATTTCACTGAGCGGGGTGTAGGGCGACGTTCGATTCTATCGGGCGTCGTCTTTGTCTTCGTTGCGCGCCGCTTGGGTTGCGGGGAGCTTGGCAAGCTTGTATAATAGGCAGGCAAACATATGTTTGCCCAGGCGTATGACGAGCTATTCGGCATAGGCTTGCAACAAGACCAATCAGCGGAGGAACGAATGAAGGGTACGACACATTTGGCCATCGGCTGCGCGATCGGCGCGGTGGCATGCGCTTATTATCCGTTTAGTCCGAGCAATGCCGCCCTGTATTTGTCCGTTGCGGGACTGTCCGCCCTAAGCGCGGATCTTGACGGCCCGAGCATCCTCAGCCGGAAAATATCCAAGCTCTCCAAATGGCTGAGGAACGCCATGCTCGGCGCCGGGCTGCTGCTCATCGTCGGACTGGCGTACCAGCTCGTCGTTCCGGGCCGATTCGATCCCGCCTACGCCGCTTGCGCGGTATCGGCCTTTCTACTCGGCCTCGTGGCCAGACAAGGAGCGATCCGGAACGCGCTCGTCAGCTTGGTCGGCGGCGCGCTGCTCTACTATGGGTCGATAAAAGGCTACACGTGGCTTGTAGGCCTTGGCGCATTCGTCGTCTGGGTTCCGTGGCTGAAGCATCGGGGAATGACCCATACGCTATGGGCACTGATCGGCTGGGGAGCGATCGGCTGGGGATTGGAGCGGCAGTCGGGCATCGACGGCGTCACCGCCGTCGCGGTGGCGGGCTACGCCTCGCACCTGCTCGCGGATACGATGACCCCAAGCGGCGTTAAGTGGCTCTACCCGCTATACAAGAAATCGATTAAGCTGCACTAGAAATTGCGGGAGGCGCGCCGTTCGTCGTCCGGGGCGTTGGAGGCATCGGCTAGTGCCGCGGAGCGCGCTTATCCCACCTGCCCCGGGCCGGACGCCGGCTTTAGTACCGTGTGACGCGCTTATACGCCGATGGCAGCATGAAACGGACAAACCCGTGTGCATGAAACAGCGGCTTCCCCGATCATCTTCCGATGAGGACAGCCGCTGCGTTTTTTTACTGGATTTGGATTTCCGTGAGCTCTTGAGCCCTGTATTTCAATCGCGCGCTCTCTGCGGCCTGGCCCAACAGATCGGATACTCTGACGCTGTCCCGTACGTTGCGCAGCAAATAACTCGGCGCCGTCGTGTCCGTGGAAAGGACGGTAATGTCCCCGATTTTCAGCATTCTCTCGAGCAGGTTGCGCTTCAAGGTAATATCCCGAATGCGGTACAGCTGGATTTCTTCGCGGCGCTTCGTGAAAATCCCCTTCTCCACGATAATTCTGCGTTCGGTGATCTTGTAATGCGTAAAGCTGGGAAAACCGAAGTTGAAAGGCTTCCCTTCCCATAGCACGCTCTCGTTCAGCAAGGCCATCTCTCCCATGAATTTGGATGAACGCTCCATTTTATTGTACACGATGCGAGCCGTCTTGGCTTCCCCTAACCCTCACCCCGCCTGAACGCTATTGCGACCAGAACACGAGCGAACGCATGTCCCGCTCTCCCCCTAAAGCGACAAGGCGTTGTCCGATCTCCGTATCCAGAATCGGCCGTCCGGCCCAACTGTCTACTTTGATCTTCACCAACTTGCGGCTGCGGATGACCGCCTGGAAAGCATTCAGCAGCAGAGCCGCCTTCCTCTCGACATCCATCTCTCCCGGCAACTCTCCGTCACCTGGAGCCTCGAACGCTCTCTTCCCGTTGTTTTCGATCCAGAATAGCCATCGGTCCCCCTGCATGACGAGGAAGTTGCCCGGCTTGCGCGAATAGCTCGCTCCGTTCCCCTCGCCCGGCCAATCCATGAGCAGACCGAACGGATTCGCGGGGTCCGCCGACGACAATACCGACAGCCCGGGCTCGGCGGAGTCCGGCAGCGGCTGACGAATGGAATCGCTCAGTTCGCGCGTCGTGAACTGCAGCGTGGAAGCGCCTTTGACGAACGAGCCCCGCGTCAGCGCCCCCCATTCCTCCAACCTCTTAAGCGTCGGATAAAACAGGTCCCACGAGTACGGAGCCGTTTTCGCCACCAACTCCTTGTTAATCAGTCCGTAGACGTTCAGGAGATGGTGCGTCCATACGAGCACGGGCGATTGTTCCTGTTCGGCGGGTTTGCCCGGAACCTCCGGGCTGACGGCGGAAGAAGTCCGGTCCTCTCCATTGCCGATCAGGGAGCTTGTCGCGTACCACCGTCCTTGACCCGATCCCGCTCTCTCCCATTGCTTCGGCTTGACCGTCCCGATCTGCAGCCGCAGCGGAGCGAATTGATCGTTGGACACTCGTCCTTCCCACGCCAAATCGACCAGATCGGGCAGCAGCTCCGAAGGGGCCTTGCCCTCCTCCCGGCTGAGCCTTGTAAGGAAGCTCGCCCCTCCCTGCTCCATGCGGCGCAGCAATTCGGGATGCTTGGACGGCTTGGCGGCCGCCTCCTTAAGAAACGCGGAGTAGAGCGGCTTCGACTCGGCGAGGAAAAACGCCACCTTCCCTTCCTTTTCCCCCTCATCCTTGCGCCCGATCCAGATCACGTCTCCCGAAGCGCACAACAGATCGAGGTACTCTTTGCGATAAGAGGCTACGCGAATCGGCAGTACGATCGTCTCCCAATGCGAGAGGGGAAGAAACAGCCCTTGCAGCCGCCCCAGCACAGCAAGCAGCCCTTCGCTTCCCTGAAGCTGCGTTCCTTGCCACGCATACTGGCGCAGCGCGATCTGCCCGCACCATTTCGCCGGCTCGATCGGCTCGGCTTTGCTGCGGGCATTGCGGATCGAGAGCCGGACGAGCCGGGAGGCGACCTTCGAGCTCGTCCACAGCCGTTCTTCCTCGCTGGCGGCGTGGGGCGCTCGCTCTATCCATCCATTGTCCAGCAGCGCCTCGACCGCTTCCCTGGCTTTCGGAAGCGAGAGAGAAGGATAACGATCGCACAACTCCGCTTCCGTGAAAGAGATGACGTGATCGGCGTATCTTCCCAGCACGAACATCACCGATTCCGGCGTCTCCGGAAAAGCCTCGTACGTAACCGACTCGTCCGCGGCGATCCAGCGGTACTCCCCATCCCCGGACAGGTCGATCGCCGACACCTTTCCTTGCTCCTGCAATTGCCCCAGCCAGCTCAAGCCTTCTTCTCCCGCCAACCGTACGATTTCCTTGGAGGTCAGGTCCCCCCTGAGCTTGAGCAGAGCCGCCAGACCCGCAGCGTCCGTCGGCGCCTGATCCGGATCGCTCAGCCTGCTTTTCTCGGCTTCGATGACCTCGGGGCTGACCGCTTGACCGATAACGCTCTCGTCGAAGATTTGCGCCGCCATCTCTTTGCTGATGCTCAGAAGCCGCAGCCGGGTCGACTCGTCGAGTCCGTCCCCTTCGTACACTTGCATCGATACGTAATCGGCGATGAACTGGGCCGCAAGCGGAGAGGGATAAGCGGTCTCCTTCACGACGATTCCAATCTCTCCCGATACGAGCTTCTCCAGCAACTCCCTGAGCTGATCGATGCGCAAATGCTCGTTCAGGCACTCGGACATCGCCTCGAGCAAGTACGGAAAGCTCTCGGCGTAAGGAAGAGAACTCCTCAGCAGCTCTTCGCTGCGCAGCCGCTTCTGCCATAGCGGCGTACGGGTGAAGCTGCGGGAGAGCAGCAGACTGTTCTCCGCGATTTTGCGAAATGCGCTGCCGAGCAGCGGAGAACCGGTTACGGCTTCGGTCAGCAGCAGTTCGACGTTGCCGGGGGTCACCTGGCGAATGGCTTGCAGCCAGGAGGAATCCCATTCGGGCAGCACGAATTCGATGCCGTTATCCTTCGCATTGCCGTACAGGCGGTAGGGCAGAAGCTGCTCGAACTGCCTCTTGATCGCAAGCAGCCAAGCGCGGTTGACCGTTCTTCCGCACAGACTGTGCACGATGACGTGCGTCTGGTTCATGACGTCGCGGTAATGCTCGATCACGATCTGCCGATCGGTCGGCAGCGAGCAGAAGCGGTGCTGCGAGCGAAGGAGATCAATGAGCTGCTCGGCGGAAGCGCGATCCATACCGTAATGCTCGCGAAGCCATTCGCAGGCGGCGTCCTCGATCGCCTGATTCTGCAGGTCCGCCTCGTCCCTCAGCTCCAGCAAATCCGCCAACTCGCGGATGAAGGCCCCGACCTTCAAGCCAAGCTCGTAGGGGCGGCTGCCCGCTTCGTTGCGCCAGAACGGGATTTCGCTGAACCGGTTGCCGGCTTCGGCGACGTACACGCGGTCGTTGCGAATTTCCCGGATCATCCAGGAACTCGTCCCAAGCTGAAATACGTCGCCGATCTGGCTTTCCTGGATGAACTCCTCGTCCAGCTCTCCGAGATGGGCCCGGCTCTCGAGATGATGCACCGGATAATTGCCGCTCTGCGGAATCGTGCCGACTCCGGTAATCGCCGCCATGGCCGTATTGCTTCTCTTCCTCAGCCGGTTCGAAGCGCGCTCCCAATCGAGCAGCGGCCTTGCGAACGAATAGCCCGACAGCACCTGAAGCGCGCTCTCCAACCGATGCCGCGGATAATCCCTGTAGCTGTCGCTGCGCCGAATGACATCGAGCAGGTCGCCAACCTCCCAATCTTCGACCGCAACCATCGCGACGATGTGCTGAGTGAGCACGTCGAGCGGCGCTTCGGGAATGCGGATCTCTTCGATCTCGCGGCGGGCGATCAGCCTGCCGAGCACGGCCAGCTCCGGCAGCACCGCCTTCTGCCTCGCCAGCAGCAGCCCGCGGCTCGCCTCTCCGACGGCATGTCCGGCCCGGCCGATCCGCTGAATGCCGCTGGAAGCCTCCAGCGGAGAATCGATCTGAACGACCAGATCGATATGGCCGACGTCGATGCCAAGCTCCAGAGAAGAAGTCGCCACGATGCAGCGCAAGCTCCCTTCCTTGAGCATCCGCTCGACTTCAAGCCTTCGCTCCCGCGATATGCTGCCGTGATGGGAACGGGCCATCTCGAAGCCTACGAAGTCGTTAAGCCGCAAGCACAACCGCTCGCACAGCCTTCGGCTGTTTACGAACAGCAGGACCGAACGGCTGCCCTCCATCGCTTTCAGGATGCGTTCGAGCAGCGGCTGCCAGACCGCCTCCCGAGTCGCTGCCGGCAAGCTCTGGTCGGGCATCGTGATCGACACGCTCATTCGCTTGCTCATGCGGCTCTCCACGATCGCAACCGGACGGGGCCTCATCTCCCCTTCTCGCGCAGCGGCTCCCTGAGCTTGTCCGGCGGCTTGATTTCCGGTTTGACTGACCGTTTCGCCAGACGCCTCCCCGCCGGCTTGGCTGACCGTTTCGCCAGACGCCTCCCCGCCGGCTTGGTTGACGGTTTCGCCAGATCCTCTCCCGGTTTCGGCGCCCATTCCATCCGTCGCTTGTCTCTCGGCCCGTTTGCCCTTCAGATTGCCTGCCCCATCGGAAGCATAAGCTTCGTTCGGCAAAGCTGGCTGCCAACCGCCCAGAAATCTCGCAACCCGCTCCAGCGGATTCTGTGTCGCGGACACTCCGATACGCTGTATCGGGCGGCCGCGAAGCCGTTCAAGCCGTTCCAGCGACAGCGAGAGATGAGCGCCCCGCTTGTCCGCCGCGACGTCGTGGATCTCGTCGACGATAACCTGCTCGACCGTCGCCAGAATCGCCCTTCCCTTGTCGGACGTCAGCATCAGATAGAGAGATTCGGGCGTCGTTACGAGCAGTTCCGGAGGTCTTCTTAGAATGGCGGCGCGCTTGCTCGCGCTCGTATCGCCCGTGCGCACTTCGCTGCGAATGCCTGGCCACTCCGTTCCGCTCGCTTCGGCCCGCGCCTGAAGCTGTTCAACGAATCCGAGCGCGTGGTGATGGATGTCGTTGTTGAGCGCTTTCAGCGGCGTAATATATAAGATGCGCACGCCTGACGCCGCAGGCTCTTTCCGGGACGATTGCGACTTGTCGCGCACGACCCGGTCGAGGCAAGGCAGCAGCGCGGCCAACGTCTTGCCCGAGCCGGTCGGCGCCGCGATCAGCGTGTGCCGGCCTTCCACGATAGCCTGCCAAGCCTGCTTCTGCACGTCGGTCGGCTCTCCGAACGCATGCGAGAACCAGCCGGAAAGCAAAGGATGAAACGGAATTCTCGCCTTAATGCCCGCCAACCGCCACGCCCTCCTTAAAAAAACGTCCCGGCCGCATTCAATCCTGCCGCGGTCGGGAGTGTCCGTTTCTTATACTCTTTTCTCGTACTTGCTGTAGGTTCCCGCGGTGTTGACGCTTTCTCCCACGAACTCGTAGTTCAAATTGCGATAAAAATCGTTAAGCGCCGGAATGGTAGCCAGACAGTCCAGTCGGATGATCCTCTTATGTAACTGTTCCGGAACGGCCTGCTCGGCCCATAGCATAATCTGTCTGCCGACGTCCCGTCCCGCGTATTTGCGGTTGACGGCCAAACGGTGCAAATAGATAGCCGACCCGTCGCCAGCCTTCTGGCCCCACAGATGGCGATCCCACGCATTGGGCTCCTCCATCAGAATGACCATTCCCGCGATATCGCTGTCGTTTCTGAAAATGTACACTTCCCCGCGGTTAACCGCCTCGGGCGTATTGTGGGAGTCCTCTCCCCGCAGCAGAGCGTTCCATTGCGTGGAGCCTTTTCTCAGCAGCCACTCCGCCGTATTCACCAGCAAGCGCATAATTTCTGTCGTGTCTTCCGGTTCCGCCCGTTCAACGCTTGTAAAAATGGACATATCACGCCTCCCGATCGTCTAGAACTAGAATTAGAATTCCCGCGCAGCAGAAGGATAAACCCGCTCACAACGTTATTCGACGTCAAAATCGAAATACTTCTTGGGATGCGGTTCGTCCTTCAACGTATAGTGCCACCACTCTTTATTATACGGTTTAAAGCCGTGCTTCACCATAGCGTTCTTCAGAAGCTCGCGATTGGCGGTCTGCTCGGGCGTGATCTCCTTCGTCCCGTGGCCGGACACATCCCCGAAAAAATCGTAAGGACTGCCCATGTCCGCCGGAATTCCGGTCGCCGCGTCCGCGATCGTCAAGTCGACGGTGCTTCCCCGGGAATGGCCCGATTTCGAAGCTACGTATCCGAGCTTGAACACTTGCGATTTGTCGACGTTCGGATGAATACTCCCGCCACTTACCATCGCTGACGCTCCGGTTGAAGTGGGGGTTTCTGATGTGTCATTCCTACACACTACCGAATGCTTAACACCAGTGGAGTTGACACGTTGACGGACTGGGTACCGTCCAACCCCGCTATCCCATCTGCCGTAACATTTGGGACTACTTTGCGCAAAATGTTCGCCGCACCGTTCACATCGGCGTTGATCCATCCCTTTGGGCTCCTGTACAATCCGCGATGGACCCGTCTGCCAGAGAATAGGATGGGTTGTTTAGGCTCATCGGGTCCATGGGAAGGAAGCGGATCATGATCCAAAAAACTGGCTTTCGAGGTGTACGCTTCTT
>NZ_JBEPYQ010000135.1:0-15772 GCF_041641335.1 Cohnella sp.
TGGTGTCAAAAAAAGTGCCTTGGTGATCGGGACTCGTGAGCGTGGAGGTCAAAAAAGTGCCTTGGTGATCGGGACTCGTGAGCGTGGAGGTCAAAAAAGTGCCTTAGCGGTCGGGACTTATGAGCGTGGAGGTCAAAAAAGTGCCTTAGCGGTCGGGGCTCGTGAGCGTGGGGGCCAAAAAAGTGCCTTGGTGATCGGGACTCGTGAGCGTGAGGGCCAAAAAAGTGCCTTAGCGGTCGGGGCTCGTGAGCGTGGAGGCCAAAAAAGTGCCTTAGCGGTGCACGGACGGGGGCGTGGGGATGTATCTCCTTTTTACGGGGTGCATTGCTGCAGCATAAGGAGATACCTCCCCCACTTTCAAAAATCGATCATCTCTATCGCCCCTGGACATCCCCTTCGTGCATTAACGCAGCGTCTGGAGAAGTTTCCCGAGCAGCGTGGCGACGTCGTCCCATCTTTCTTCCGGAGCCCGTATGCCGATAATTTGACGTTCCTGCGTCATCTCGATGCCGTTGAACACGGGATGTCCGGTTATATCGATGCCATAGGCGTAGTCCGACGTATCGTCTTCGGTTCTGGATTGGCGAATAAGATGATCCGGAATCTTCAGGCCGGTCTTGGCGGCGAACTCGTCGAGCTTGACGAATAGGCCTTGCATGGCCAGACTTTCGAAGTTTTTCTCGTCGGTCACGTACACTTCGTCTTTCTCGGTAATGAGCATGAGCACGCTTTTCTGCTGCAGCGCCATGTCCTGCTGGCTCTGGATTTCAGGAGGATTGTACACGAGAGAAGTCTTGATCCGCTGCCATTCTGGGACGAGCTTCAGCATGTTCTGCTCCAGCAGCTCGGCGTCCGCGAAATAGAAATTGCCGAATACGCTTACCGATAAGTTGGCGGGAGGCGTGTTGGCGGCTTCCCTTCTCTTGTCGATGCCTTCCTTGATCATATAACCCCCGACCAGCACGATAAGAAGGCCGATGATGACATGAACTTTGTAATAGTAGAAAAAATGGCCGACTTTGGTTTGTTTCTCTACGGTGACGGATTTCTCGGACTCGATGCCGATGATGAGATTGTACGCTTGGTTGATCTCGGCCAGCTTCAGCGTCTCTCCGTCTTCTTCCCCGGCTTCCGAACGGGTTTTTTCGGCCCGCGCGCGTTTCAACAAAATAAAATAGCGATTTTCCACCTGCTCACGCGTCGCGTCTTCCGTAAGCCCGAGCAATTCGTAAGCCTTCTTCATTTGTTCGTCCAATTCGGTCACTCCAGTCCGCCTTGCGTTCTGCCTGCCTACTTAAGAATGATACACGAAGAGCGGAAGCTCGCGCAAACTTACCACGTTTTCAAGACGGCCACCGCTTCGCCTTCCGGGGCGGATGCGGGCTTCGCTTCCTGCTCCTTGGCGGGGGCTTTGTGTTCGGCGGGAGCGGCGGCGTCGGCTCCGGCGCTGGCGTCCATCTTGCTCGTGCCGTGGAAGATGCCGCCGGACTCGATGGAGAGCTCCAGAGCGGACAGATTTCCGTGGAGCTGCCCGGTAGATTTGATCGTCAACTTGGCGCCTGCGGATACGTTGCCGATGACTTTGCCGGCGATGACGACGTTGCGCGCCTTGATATTGGACATGGAGACGCCGTTCTCGCCGATCGTGACGTCGCCGGCGCATTCGATGTCCCCTTCCATCCGGCCTTCGACGCGCAGGCCGGCCTCCGACTTGATTTTGCCTTCGAACGACGTGCCTTCTCCGATCAACGTGTCGGTCATATTCGGATCGATCTTCGATTTTTTGCTTTTGAACATGGTCATTGGCTCCTTCTTGTTGCTTTAAGATAAGGCTCGGGATCGACGTGCTCGCCTTTTACGATTACCTCGTAATGAAGGTGCGGTCCGGTGCTTCGTCCCGTGGAGCCGAGTTCGCCGATAATATCGCCTTTGCGGACTTTGGAACCGACGGTCGCGATAATTTTACTCATATGGGAATAGTGCGTCTGAACGCCGTTGGAATGGTTGATCAGCACGTTGAGGCCGTGCGAGCTGCTGCGTCCGGCCTCGACTACGGTGCCGTCCGCGGCCGAGTAGATCGGGTCGCCGGTGTTGCCTCCGATGTCGATGCCCGCATGGTAGGTCGCCCTGCGCGTGAAAGGATCTTTACGGATGCCGAAAGTCGACGTGACCCGCCGCGAATCGGTCGGCCAGATCGTAGGCGTGACGGCCAACAGCTGCAATTGCTTGACTACCGCTTCCTTCGTCAGTTCGAGCTGGGGCACTATCGTCTCGATCTGCTCGTCGAGAGATTCGAAGTTCTCGCGGGTCTGGTCGACGAGCCGCGCCATCTCGGACTCGCTGACCGGCAGCTCCTCGCCGCCCGTCCCCCCGTCCATCGCGAACTGCTCGCTGTCGTCTTCGCCGCCGGATGCCTTGCGGGATTGAGAGGAGGGGCCCGCGTCGATGCCCACCATCTCTTTTAATTGGGACTCCAGATCGTCGATGTCTTTCATCCGCGTGACCATCGACTTAGCTTGCTCGGACAGATCGGCCAGATCGGTCTGGAGCTCGCTGATATGTACGTTCTTGTTTTCCAGCGTCTTCTCGTAATCTTCCGTCGCCACGGCCAACTCCTGCTTGAGCTGCCCGATCTGGTCGACGTTGTTCCGGTAAAGCAAAAGCGCGGTAACGCAGATGACGATAAGGGCCAAGACGAACCCCGTCGCCGCCGCGAGCGCCGCCGCAGAGAGATGGAACCTTTTCACCGTGCTGTTCGCATCCGGAATCACCATGAAGGTGAATTTCCTATTCCTCCATTTCATGACTTTCCTCCTGCTTTTTTAAACGTCAGCTTTTCCACCATTATCTGAAGGTAATTCGACCCATTTGTCGTATAATCCTTTTTTACTTAAAAAAATGATCGGAATCAATAGTGGAAAAGGAGGAATTTGTCGCAACAAGGCGAATCTTATACTTTAAAAAAGTTCGTATCGACGAGTTTCAGGACTGGGAGGGCTATAATGATTAAGCTAGCCGGAATAGATATAGGCAATGACAGCGTCAAGCTTGTTGTGAGCGATTCTAACGATCCTGTCGTCATACCGAATATCGTATCGCCCGGATATGAGAGACATATTCTTCAGGAAGAGGATTCTCCGCTCAAGGCGCTCGACGTCATGGTCTACAGTCCCAAGCTGAAGAAGAAGGGGCAGCGCTATTTCGTCGGCATGCTCGCTTCCGAAGACCAGGACAACGCCGAGCTGGAGGAGACCGACAATAAGGCGACGAGCGATCAGTCGCTGATCGTCGCGCTGACCGCGCTTGCCTACGCCAGCGTAATGAACGTGGCGCATTCGCTTATCCCCGGCCAGACGATCGACCAGGTCGAATACGTCATCGGAACGGGGTTGCCCGTGCGTACATACGCGCGCTTCCACCAGACTTTCGAAGAGAGGCTGGTAGGCGAGCACGAAGTGACGTTCCTGTCCACGCCTAAGCTGAGAGGCCGCACGGTGAGGGTCAACATCCGCAGAGCCATCGTGTCGATCGAGGGAGCGGCGGCCCTGTTCCACATGGCGACGCACGAGAACCTGCAGGTCAGGGACGAAGAGCTGTACTACGGCTGCATCGGCATATGCGAGATGGGCGCGCTGACGACGGATTTCCCGGTCGTCAAGCGGATGAGCATCGACAACCAGTTCAGCACCGGCGAGCAGCTAGGGCTTGCTTCCTATTTGGATTCGATCATTCGCGACGTGGAGGACCAGTACGGCTACCGGTTCCCGAGCCGCACGAAGCTGATTCAGCGCATTCGCAAGCATGAATTCCTGATTCAGCGGGTAGGCGAGGGGCAGGCGGACATCCGCCCGATCGTCGACAACTATTTCAGCCGCGCCGCCCAGAAGATCGTCGATCTGATCCGCAAGCGCTGGAAGAAGTATCCGGACATTCAATGCTTCTACGTGCTCGGCGGCGGCGCCGCCGCGCTGCGTCCGTACATTCTGGACGCGGCCGAGAACATGCGTCTGCGCTTCGTGGACAACAGCGAGCTGCAGAACGTATACGGCTACCTGAAGCTGGCGAAGAACAAGACGTCGCAGCAGGAAGCCATCTAACGCAACGACGCAACGCAAAGGGGCAGTCGCGGGTAGACGAATCTACCGCCGCGACTGCCCCTTTATTGCCCTACCTATTTCTTCTGCCGAGGAAATCCCGGTAAATGCCCGGAGTCGAGTCCGGGATCAGGAACGCGCCGACCGCCTTCTCGTAAAATTCCGCCGGCCCTACGCCGCCTATGATCGCGTAGACGTAGCCGGCCTCCCGCATGCTGTGGAGGCTCTTGAGCAGCAGCGCCTTGCCGATGCCCTTGCCTTGCTCCGAGTCGAGCACGCGGGTCGGGCCGAAGAAGTTCGGCGCCGTCGCTTCGTAGCAGGCGAAGCCGAGAATGTCCGCGCCGCGCGTTGCCAGGTAACAAGTAACCGGCAGCCGGGCGAAGCACACGTCGGCTTCTCCGGAAGCGCTGACGGTGGAATGCTTCGCTATCCACTCGACGACGCGATGCTTGTCCGGGGCCAGGGCGCGGTGGATGCGAATGCCTTCTTCCTGCTCCAGGCGAGCGAGCAGCTCCTCATGGGGAGGCAGGTTCAGCAGGTTGACGAGCATGTCTGCCATAGTCGATCACTCCTTCTTATCCATTCGTCAGCACGGTTACGGTCGGCTTGCCGAGAGCTTCGGTCTTGCCTTGAAGCACGCCGGCGACGGCGTCGAACGCTTGATCGGTATATTCGTAAGCGGCCAGAGACCAGACGTTCGGGCTGAGCGACCGCAGATCGTAAGGGTTGCGCAAAGCCACTGCGACGACGGGCACATTCAGCGCCGCGAGCCGATTGACCAGCTCCAGTTGACCCTGGTACAGATGACCGTTGTACGTGCCGACGACGATGCAGCTTGCTTCTCCGGCACGCTCTACGATCGCCTTGATTTCGTCCTCCGTCGGGTTCGAAGGCGTTGCCTCGCCCCGGCCTCCGAGCTTCTCCGCCATATAGAGGGGGAAGATCAGCGGATCGTCGGCGAGGTTGGACACTTGCGTCGCGCGGAAGACCGGGCAGCCCAGGAAATAAGGACGGTCGCCGAGAGCGGGGAAGCGGCCTCCGGGAACCCGGATCGGCGTCAGCGTGCGCTCCAGCAAATCGAGGTTTTCGCGGCGATGGGCTTCGCTGCCGACGATGGACATGTCCGGAGCAGGACGGTTCAAGTAATCGTCCTTGAGCGCCGCAATTCGCCGCAGAGACCGCTCCCATTCCTCGCGGTCGATCTCTCCCGCCTCCAGCGCCTGCCCAATCGCTTCGGCGGAGGCCGAAGCCAAATCGGCCGTGTGGGAGACGAGCACGAGGTCCGAACCGGCTTTGATCGCCTCGACCGTTCCTTTAACCGTGCCGACGGTATGCTGGATCGCTTTCATCTCCAGGCAATCGGTCATGATCAAGCCCTGGAAACCCATTTCCTCGCGGAGCAGTCCGGTCAATATTTTGCGCGACAGAGTCGCCGGCTTGCCGGGGTCCACTTGCGGGAACACGATGTGGGAGGTCATGATCGCGGGAATGCCCGCCTCGACGGCAGCCTGGAAAGGAGCGAGCTCGACGCTGCGCAGCTCGTCCATCGTTTTGTCGACGACGGGAAGCGCCAGATGGGAGTCCACGCTCGTGTCTCCGTGCCCCGGGAAGTGTTTGCCGCAGCTGAGCGTGCCGCTGTCGTCCAGCCCGCGCATCATCGGCAGCGCGTAGCGGATGACCGTCTCCGGCTTCTCTCCGTAGCTGCGCACGCCGATGACCGGGTTGGCGTCGTTGGAGTTCACGTCCAGCACCGGAGCGAGGTTGAAGTTGACGCCGAGCGCTCTCAGCTCCAGTCCGGTCATTTTGCCCGCGTTGTAGGCGCTCTCCGGGTCGCCGATGGCGGCGATCGCCATCGCCCCCGGAACCCGGGTGGCGTCGTCGGACAGCCGGGAGACGGCTCCGCCTTCCTGGTCTATCGCGATGAATGCGGGTTTGCCCGTTTCCTGCAAGACCAGCTGCTGAATATCGTCGCACAGCTCCCGCAGCTGCTCCATATCCGTAATATTCCACTTGAACAAGACGACGTTGCCTATTTTCCACTTCTTCACGAGCTCTATGAATTTATCGTCCAGCTTGGGGCCGTCGAATCCGGCCATCATCCGCTGGCCGACTTGATAGGCGAGAGATGAGTTCGCTTCCATGTCGAGTTCCTCCAGTTATGTCGTTCTGCTTCGTCCGCCGCGGATCGCCGCCTTGAGCCTGCCGTCGTGCCGCTCCAGAAGGCTGGTCGCCTCTTCGGCGTCGACGCCGGCTTCAAGCATCAGAATGGCGGTCTTGACGTGCAGATCCGCTTTCTTCAACGTCTCTTCGGCTTCCGCTTCGGAGACGCCGGTTACTTGCCGGACGATGCGAATGGAACGGTCGTACAGCTTGCTGTTGCTGGCTTTCAGATCGACCATCAGATTGTTGTACACTTTGCCGAGCTTGATCATCGTGCCGGTCGTCAGCATGTTCAGCACCAGCTTCTGCGCGGTGCCGCTCTTCAGCCGGGTGGAGCCGGAGATGACCTCCGGTCCGACGACCGGGGCGATGCAGATGTCGCACAGCTCGCTCAGCCGGGAGTTGTTGTTGGTCACGATGCCGACCGTTGCCGCTCCGGCTTCGCGCGCCTTGCGAACGGCTCCGAGCACGTAGGGGGTGGAGCCGCTGGCGGTGATGCCGATCAAGACGTCGCCCGCTCCGATCCCCTTGTCCAGGATCAGCTGGGCGCCGCTCTCGGCATCGTCCTCGCAGCCTTCCACGGCCGTTCTCAGGGCGATGTCGCCGCCGGCGATGTAGGCTTGAACCATGGCGGGATCGGTTCCGTACGTAGGCGGGCATTCGCTGGCGTCCAGCACGCCGAGCCTTCCGGAGGAGCCGGCTCCGACGTAGAACATCCTTCCTCCGCTCTTCAACGATTTAACGATCATATCCACCGCTTCGGCGATCGTGTCGACTTCCTGACGCACCGACAAGGGGACGCGCTGGTCCTCGTCGTTCATCAGGAGCAGCATATCGCGGGTGCTGGCCTCGTCTATCGAAGCGGTAGCCGGATTGTTCATTTCCGTTGTCAATTGAGAGAAGTATGAAGTCATAAGTCATCCATCCTTTTCTGGACGCGATAGAGGTTTGATTCTGTCGAACGCTCTGCGTATAATTTAAGAATAATTTTCATGTTTATTTAATTTTAGGAAGCGGGTGCAAGCTGTGACCAATATAGAGATCCGCGTGCGCAACATTTACAACGACTTAAGCAATTCGGAGAAGAAAGCGGCGGATTATTTTCTTGCCGACGTTGAAAGAATTTTTCATCAACCGATCGCCCAACTGGCGGAAAGCGCCGGCGTCAGCCAGGTCGCCTGGGTCCGCCTGGCCAAGGCGCTCGGCTTCGACGGCCTGAAGGGCATGAAGAGAAGCCTGTTCAGCGAGCTTAACAGCGGCGGTGGCGACGATGAAGAGAAGAGCCGCTACATTTTCACCGATATTAAAGACTATTCCGGACTGTCCGACGTGTTCATGGCGATCAAGAACAGCAGCGTGCAATCGATCGAGGACACCGTCAATCTGCTTAACGCCGACGTGGTGGAAGCGGTCGTGCAGCGGCTGATCGAAGCGCGCTCCGTCAAGCTGTTCGGCGTGGGCGCTTCCGCGCTTGTCGCAGAGGATTTCTACAACAAGCTGCTGCGCATCGGCAGCAACGTCTGCTTCAGCCATGACGGGCACATTCAGCTCACTTACGCGGCCAATACCCGGGAAGGGGACGTCTGCTTCTTCATCAGCCACTCCGGCATGACGAAGGAAGTGAACGAAGCGTTCGACATCGCCTCCAAAACCGCCGGAGCCACGATGGTGTCCTTGACCAAGCTGGGCAAAAATCCGCTGGCTTCCCGCGCCGATTACGAGCTCTACACGTCGTCTCCGGAGATCAACCACCGGAGCGGCGCGATGAGCAGCCGCATCTCCCAGCTCATCGTCATCGACGTGCTGTTCACCGCGCTGGCGAACCGCAACTACGACAACGTCATTCACAGTCTCATCCTAAGCTCCGAATCGTGCCGGTCGTACCGTAAAATCTAATCTTATCAGCCTTTGACCGATCCGACCGTCAACCCGGCGACGAAGAAGCGCTGCAGCATCGGATAGAGAATGATGATCGGCAGCGTCGACGTAATGATGACCGCCGATTTGATCGACATGGCGATCGTGCTCTTGTCCGCCGCTCCGGCGCCGTCTCCGACCATCGTCGTTCCGTTGACGATGTTGCGCAGGAACAGCATGACCGGGTACTGATCGGTATTCAGATAGATCAAGCCGTTAAACCAGTCGTTCCAGAAGAAGACGGCGGTGTACAGCCCGATCGTGGCGAGCGCCGGCGTGGACAGAGGCAGGATGACCCGCCGCAAAATGCCGAAGTAGCTCAAGCCGTCGATAATGGCGGCTTCTTCTATTTCCGAAGGGATCGCCCGGAAGAAATTGATCAGGATGATCAAGTTGAACTGGTTGAGCGCGAACGGGAGCAGCATCGCCCATACCGTGCCGGTCAGATGAAGATTGGAGATCAGCAGGTAAGTCGGGATGAGCCCGCCCGAGAAAAACATCGAGAACACGATCAGCATCATGACAAGCTTGTGCCCGAACAGGAACCGCTTGGACATCGCGTATGCGAACAAGGCGCTCATGAACAGCGAGATCAACGTGCCCGCGGCGGTATAGAAAATGGTGTTGCCGTAGGCCTTAAAGAAGTTCGGATACGTGAAAATCTGCTCGTAAGCCGCGAAATTCAGGCCGACGGGAAACAACGATACTTTATTGTTGATGATCGCTTCCGGGCTGGACAAGGACAGGGCCAGCATGTAGACGAACGGAATGAAGCAGATCAAGACGACGACGATCATGAACGCGTAGATGAGCACGTCGGCGAAAGTCAAAGGACGAAATTTGCGTTGTGTATGCATAAGTTGCCGCTCCTTCCCGGATTAGTAGATGCTTTCGCCGGACATTTTTTTACTGAACCAGTTCGTGGTCGACACGAGAATGACGCCGATAATTCCGCTGAACAGCCCGATCGCCGTTGCGTACGAATAGTTCTGGTTGGTCAGGCCGGTACGGTAGACAAGCGTATCGATAATATCGCTGACCATGGCGTTGGAAGGCGTGTACATGAGCAGCACCTTCTCGAAGCCGAGGCTGAGCAGCGAACCTACGTTCAGAATGAGCATGACCATAATCGTGGACATGATGGATGGGATCGTCACGTAGATGACTTTCTGGAACCGCGTCGCCCCGTCGATGTCCGCCGCCTCGAACAGCTCCCGGTTGACGCCGGTAATGGCGGCCAGGTAGATGATGGCGGTCCAGCCCGTGAATTGCCACGTTTCCGTAAAAATATAGAGCGGCCGGAAAAATTGCGGCTCGTTGACGAAATAGATCGGATCCATGCCGAACAGGCTGCCCAATACCCGGTTAAGCAGACCGGAGCTCGGGGACAGCAGCTCTCCCAGAATCGCGATGACGACGACGGTGGAGATGAATCTCGGCATGTAGCTCACGGTCTGCACGAATTTGCGGAATCGCTTCGAACGGACCTCGTACAGCAGCAAGGCGAAGATGATCGGGATCGGGAAATTGATCAGAATGTTCCCGAACGACAAAATAAGCGTGTTGTTGAACGCGCGCCAGAAGGACGGGTCTTGCAGGAAGCGCTCGAAGTAGGCGAATCCGACCCATTCGGTGCCGTAAGGCCCCATGCCCGGCCGGTAGCGCCGGAAAGCGAGCACGTTGCCGATCAGCGGCGCGTATTTGAAGAGCAGGAAATGGCATAAGGGCAGCAACATCATGACGTAGAGCTGCCAGTAACGGCGGAAGTGACGCCACTTCGGATTAGGGGAGACGTAAGTTCCGCTCGGAGTTTTCGAGAGAATTGTCGTATCTGTCATTTCTTCACCTTCTTCGCATGGATGAGGGACGTTAGCGGCGTATGTTCGTAAGAGCAAAGACCTGCCGCGGAAATGTCGGTCAACCCGTGACTCCCTTTTTCCTGGCAGGTCTTTATTCAAGTGGCGCTTCAGAAATATCGGAATCTTTGCCTTATTTCAAGTTGTCGTTGTACAGCTGGGCGAAGCGTTCGATCTGAAGTCCTTTCATTTCCTTGACGTACTGATCCCAGTCTTTGTCCAAGCTCTTCTTGCCCGTCAGGAACGCGTCTGCCCAAATCTCGAAAGTGTCGGCCAGCGGCGTCTGCAGCGATGCGGCTTCTTCGGCCACCATGTCGTCGAACAGCGGCGTCGGAGGGATCGCCTGGATCGCGTCCGGCATTGCGGCGACGACGGCGTTGATCTGGCCGTAGTTCTCGTCGTACTTGGTCATTTCCTGAGCGTTGATCCATACGAGCTGCGTCACGTCGGAGCCCGCGCCGTATTTCAGCTGCATTTCTTTGTAGATGCCGTTAGGCGAGTTGACGATATCGTCGGCGTATTTGATTTTGTCGCCATCCATCGTGTATGTCGTGCCTTCCGCGCCGAGACCCCAGATTTTCGCGCCTTCCTCGGAGAAGAACATTTCGTCGATCGTTCTGACGAGACGCTCGAAGTCCGGACGGTCCGCCGTCTTTTTCGGGAAGAGAATACCCGAGCCCGTGCTGCTCTTCGGCTGGTGATGCGCTCCTGCCGGTCCGGCAAGAGGAGGGAACATTTGCAGCTTGAAGCCGGCTTCGGTAGCCGCGCTCGCGACGCCGCCGATTTGATCGTAATAAGCGTAGGTTGCGAACGATTTGCCGGTGGCCATCTTCTGCGACCATTTGTCGCCGTCGATTGGCTCCGCCATCTCCGGATCGAGCAGGCCTTCCGCGTACAGCTTGGAGAAGAACTTCATGTACTCTTTGTATTGGTCGCTGATCGCGCCCGGGAAGTACGTCTGATTCGCGTAATCCCAGCTCAGCGTGTTCGTGCCGGATGCGCCGTTCTTGCCGACGCTGACGCCGAAGGAAGGCATCGTCATGCGGTACAGAACGCGAGGGCCGGCGAGAATCGTCAGCGGGTAGGAATCCGGATTTTCTTCTTTGAACTTCTTGAGCACCGTGTACAGGTCATCGAACGTTTTCGGAGCTTGCAGCGAATATTTCTCCAGCAAGTCCTCTCTCAGGATAAGGCCGCCGTCGTAGAACGGCTTGTCGTACAGCGAAGGCAGATAGTAGCGTTTGCCGTCTTTCAGGTTCAGGCTCGCGATTTGATCTTCCAGGCCGAACGATTTGACGCGGTCGTTGAAGTTAGGCGTCCAGTCGGAGTAGTCGCTGATCGGAACGAGCGCTCCGTTCAGCGCCAGAGAGGCGTTCTCGCCCTTCGTGGACTGGTACAGGATAACGTCCGGCGCGTTGTTGCCGGTGTTCAGGGCCAGGGATACTTTCGTCTGATAATCCGCGATAGGGATGACTTCGAATTTGATGTTGGCGTTGAAGCGTTTCTGTACTTCCTGAACCGTCAGCCAGTCTTCCTTGAACGGCAGCGTCGCGTTGTCCGAGTAGAAGACCGAGAACTTGATCGGATCTTCCGACTGGGCCGGCGTCGACGCGTCCGGGCTTTGGCTCGCGCTGGCTGGCGGAGACGAAGCCGAAGGCTGCGCGTTCTCTTTTTTGGAGCTGCACGCGGCTAATGAAGACGCTACCAGACTGAAGGCGAGAATGAGGAGAGCGCTTTTTTTCTTGAACATACTTGCATGACCTCCCGGTTTTTTGAATGAACTGACAAGTGATGGTGAAGCGCTTGAGCGAATAGTAACATACTTTTATTTCAATGGTCAACGGTTTATTTTGAAACTTTATTTCAGAAAATGAAAGGGCTTTCCGAATGAGGGCGGAAGTTGTCGAATTGTAATAACGACGGGGGGCGTCCGGAACGATTTTCGTTGTCGGAAATACCCGGATCGTCACGTTCGCTATAGCAAATTAAAGGATTTGTGCGAACTTCAGTTTTTCCCATTCTGAAACTTATTATTGCTTAATTCTGTGCAAATTTCGGGGCGGCGATACGAGAGTGGAAAAGGGGGACGTTGCTCGAAAGAATCGTACAAGGAGTGTTCGAGCGAGGGGAAATGTGGGGAATTACTCGAAAGAATCGTACAACGGGTGTTCGAGAGGGGCGAAACGGAGGACGTTACTCGAAAGAATCGTACAACGGGTGTTCGAGCGGGGCGAAACGGGGGGGCGTTACTCGAAAAAATCGTACAACAGCTTAGGCAGACCGTTACGTGTACGAATTCGAGCGGACGACTGCCTTTAGCGGTCTGACAGACCGTTACGTGTACGAATTCGAGCGGACGTCCGCCCCTAGCGGTCTGGCAGACCGTTACGTGTACGAATTCGAGCGGACGACTGCCTTTAGCGGTCTGGCAGACCGATGCGCGAGAGTTTCTTCGATCGGATCAGGTGTCTGAACGGAGGAAATGGCTCGCATAGACGCTCGGGCGAGCCAGATGGCAAAGATAAATCGATCATTCCGTACATTCTTTACTCCGAGAGATCTTAGCAAGCTATTTGTAAGTAAATTGGTCAGCCATAGAAAAAAAGACTCCCGCCTTCCTCGAAGAGGACAGGGGGAGCCTTTTTTCACGTTTAGGCAAACCGCTTCTTGCCATCGATCCAGGTCGATTGAATGTCCAGATCGTCGTTCAGCAGCAGGAAGTCCGCTTGTTTGCCGGCTTCGAGCGTGCCGATCGAATCGGCAAGGCCGAGCTGGCGGGCCGGATTGGCGCTGGCCATCAGGCTGGCTTCCTCCAGCGATACGCCGATTTCCCGAACGAGGAAGCGCACGGCGGAGATCATCGTCAACGTGCTTCCGGCCAGGCTGTCGTTCTCCTTCAGCCGGGCGACGCCGCATTTCATGTGGACGGGAAGCCCGCCGAGATCGTAATCGCCGTCCGGCATGCCCGCGGCGGCCATCGCGTCGGTGACGAGAATGACGTTATGCACGCCCTTGGCGCGCGTAATAAGCTTGACGCCGGCCGGGTGAACGTGATGGCCGTCGGCGATGACTTCGGCGGTAATGCGGTCGTCCGTCAGCACCGCGCCGACGGTGCCCGGATTGCGGTGATGCAGCGGCGTCATCGCGTTAAACGTATGGACGGCGTGGCGCAAGCCGCGGTCGGCCGCGGCGATGATCTGGTCGTAGGTCGCATCGGTATGGCCGCAGCTGGGGACAATACCGTTGGCGGCCAGCTTCTCGATATAATCGAGCGAGCCCTCGATCTCCGGTGCAAGCGTCTGCAGTTTAACGACGCCGGGGAAGCGGGCGATCCAGTCCTCCAGCCACTCCGGCTGCGGAGGAAGAATGTAGGCGGGGTTCTGCGCGCCTTTCCATTTGACGTTGACGAACGGACCTTCCAGATGCACGCCGACCAGCTTCGCGTACGGCATCGGCTTGGACATGTAATCGGCCGCCAGCGCGATGACGGCGGTCAATTCTTCCCGCGGCGCCGTCAGCGTCGTCGCCAGCATGCTCGTCGTTCCGTTGGACGCGTGGAACTTCGTAATTTCGCGAATGCCTTCTTCGTCGGCATCCATGAAGTCGTGATTCGCTCCTCCGTGCACGTGAACGTCGACGAAGCCGGGAATGAGCCATGCTCCCCCCGCATCGATCCGTTCGACGCCTTCGGCTTGTCCGGCCAAGTCGGCGACGCTGCCGATCGCCGCGATCTTGTCTTCTTTAATATGAACGTATCCGTGCTCGATCGTTCCCGCTGGGGCTACGACCCGGGCGTTGACGACGACGAATTCCCGGCTCGGCCCGCTCATGCCAATTTACCCGCTGCTGCGGAATCAAGCAGCACGATGAGATTTGGATGGGTTTGCAGCAGGGAGGCCGGAACGTCCGTCGTGATCGGCCCTTGCAGCGCTTCGCGGATGATATCGGCTTTGTCCGCGCCCTTGACGACGAGCAAGATTTTCTTCGCCTTCAGAATCGTGCCGACGCCCATCGTCAAAGCCTGCTTCGGCACGTCGTCGATCGAGTCGAAGAAGCGGGCGTTCGCTTCGCGCGTCTTCTCGGCCAGCTCCACGATATGCGTGCCTTTAATCAAGGCATGAGCAGGCTCGTTAAAGCCGATATGGCCGTTATGGCCAAGGCCGAGCAGCTGCAGGTCGATCTGGCCGGAGAGCTCGATCGCTTCGTCATAGCGGCGGCATTCGGCTTCCAGATCGGCGGCGTTGCCGTCCGGAATGTGGCGCTGCGATTCCGGCAGGTCGATATGCGAGAACAGATTCGCGTTCATATACGAATGATAGCTCTCCGGATGATCGATCGGAAGGTTGACGTATTCGTCCAGATTAAACGTGGTCACGTTGCGGAAGCTGACCATCCCTCTCTCGTAATCCCGCACGATCTCCTTGTAAATGCCGACCGGAGTTCCGCCGGTCGCCAGACCGAGCACCGCTCTCGGAATCGTCTGGATTTGTCCGACGATAATGTTGGCCGCCGCCTCGTTAAGCTTCGCGTCGCTGTCGAAAGTAATGATGTTCATTTCGATTTTCTCTCCTCTTTGCCCGTTAAGTAGTGTTCTACCGTCAGATAAGACTGTCTCAGTCTGGGGACGTACAGCTCGAAGTGCTCGCTGACCAGCCCCGTGAACAGCACGTCGATGACGTGCAGCGTCGCCATGCGCGATGCCATGTCCCCGCGGCGCATGCCGACTTCCGCGGAGGAAGTGAACAGCTTGATGCGGGCTTGCTCCGCTAGCGTATTCGCGCCAAAGCGGGTAATGGACAGCGTCGTGGCCCCCCGCTCGGCGGCGCATCGGAGCGAATGAATCGTCTCCGGCGTCTCTCCCGAATACGAGATGCCGATGGCGACGTCGCCAGCCGTCAGGGATGAGGCGGACGTGAGCTGGAGATGGGGATCGGAGAAGGCGGCTGCGGCCTTGCCGATCTGGATCAGCTTATGATAGAAATCCTGAGCTACGATGCCCGAGGTCGCCGAGCCGTACAGATCGATGCGCGCCGCGTTGTGCAGCGCTTCGATCGCCAGCCGCAGCTGTCCCAGATCGAGCACTTGGGTCGTATCGGTAATCGACCTCAGATGGTTCGCCGTAATGGCCGATACGATCTCCGGAAGCGGATTGCCCGCCACGATATCTTGGTATCGGGTCGAGGTGGACGTCATCTGGACGAGCTCGGTCGCCAGCCGCTGCTTGAAGTCGGGAAAATTGTGCGAATGGAACGTTTTGCAAAACCGCGAAATCGTCGAAGGACTGCTTCCCGAACGCGCCGCCAGCTCCGTAATCGTCATCTGGACGGCTTCGTGGGGATGCTGAAGCAGGAAGTCGGCCAACGCCCGTTCTTTCTGATGCAGGCTGTCCCATCTTTCTTGAATCGCATGTAGTATGCTCATGGCGGTTCCTTCCTTTGCCGAAGCGCATAGATTCAACTACATAGAAATAAATTTCTTGTAATACGATAATATCAAGAAAACCATTTTCATGATTATTCTACTGCATAACCCGAGTTCGCGCAATCGGCTATGGGTCCCTTCGGCCGAAACTCGGGGATAGGGGCTAAAATTACTTTTTTCGTGGGTAATCTTATTCTTTTAACGCAATGCCGAGAAGTCCCCGGCCTCTAAACTACCTTACTCACGTAGTGAGCGTGTAGGTGGGGGATGAATCGGTGCATTAGGATTTGTTGTTAGTAATTAAATATGCGAACATTCATTCCC
>NZ_JBEPYQ010000136.1:0-15665 GCF_041641335.1 Cohnella sp.
CAAATACGTTCCCGTCGTCAGCACGACAGCTTTCGCTCCGTATTGGGCGCCCGTCTTCGTAATCACTCCTTTGCACACGCCGTCTTCGACGATCAGATCCTCCGCCAGTCCCTGACGCAAGGTCAAGTTCGGCTGATTCTCGATCGTCTCTTTCATCATATGCTGGTACAGGAATTTGTCGGCTTGCGCCCTGAGCGCATGAACCGCCGGGCCTTTCCCCGTATTGAGCATTCTCATCTGAATAAAGGTCTTATCGATATTTCGTCCCATCTCTCCGCCCAGCGCGTCGATCTCGCGCACGACGTGGCCTTTCGCCGGCCCGCCCACGGAAGGATTGCACGGCATAAAAGCGACCATATCCAGATTAATCGTCAGCAGCAGCGTCTCGCTGCCCATCCGAGCCGCGGCCAATGCGGCTTCGCAGCCCGCATGTCCCGCACCGATGACGATAACATCATAATCTCCGGCATGATAAGTCATATCCACCCCTCCTTGCTTTCCTTAGCATATGTTATTTTCCTAAACAAAATTGGGAGAAAATTTGGTCCAGCAACGAATCTCCGGTCGCGTCCCCGAGAATCTGTCCAAGCGATTCCCAAGAGGCGGTAATATCGATCTGAATCAGATCGATCGGCACGCCTTCATACGTCGCTTGAATGGCGTCCTCCAGCGATTGTCGGGTCTGATGGAGCAATGCGATATGTCTGGCATTGCTCACATACGTAATATCTCCCGACTCGACGGCTCCGCTGAAAAACAACCCCGATACCGCCCGCTCCAACTGCTCGAGTCCTTGGCCTTCCTTCGCGGACAAGTATACGATGCGCTCGGACGGATAATCGCGCTTGATCTCTTCCATCTCCAGCTGCGCGGGAAGATCGATCTTGTTCACGACCACAATCGTCGAGCGATCTTTAAGCTGCTGCAGCAGCTTCCGTTCGTCGTCGTGCAGCTCCTCGTGCCTGTTCAGTACCAGCAAGATCAAATCCGCATCGTTCAGAGCGTCATGCGATCGTTCGACGCCAATCTGTTCGACGAGATCCTCGGTCTCGCGAATGCCCGCCGTATCGAGCAGCCTCAGCGGGATGCCCGACAGCGACACCGTCTCTTCCACGATATCCCGGGTCGTACCCGGAATGTCCGTAACGATCGCTTTGTTTTCCCGGGCCAACGCGTTCAGCAGCGACGACTTGCCCGCATTCGGGCGGCCGACGATCGCCGTCACGATTCCTTCGCGCAAAATTTTTCCTTCATTAGATCGCTGCAGCAGCTCGTTCACTTCGCCCAGCACGGAGCGACAATTCGAACGGATCAACTCCGCCGTAACGTCCTCCACGTCGTGCTCCGGATAATCGATGTTCACTTCGACGTGCGCAATCAGCTCGATCAACTGCTGACGCAGCGGAACGATCTTCTTCGACACCGAACCTTCCGCCTGTCTTCTTGCTACCTGGAAAGCGCGATCCGACTTAGAACGAATCAGGTCGATAACCGCTTCGGCCTGCGCCAAGTCGATTCTTCCGTTCAAGAATGCGCGCTTGGTGAATTCACCAGGTTCCGCCAATCTAACCCCGTGCCTCAGCACCAGCTCCAGCACGGATTTCACCGCGACGATGCCGCCGTGCGTGCTGATCTCCACGATATCTTCCGCCGTGAAGGAGCGCGGACCTTTCATGATCGTTACCAATACTTCATCTATTCGCCTATCGGACTGCGGATCCACAATCCAGCCGTATTGAACGGTGTGCGAAGCGGCTTCGCGCAAATCAACCTTCGACTTGAACAGCTTAGCCACCGTCTCGACAGCCTCCGTTCCGCTAACTCTGACGACGGCAATACTGCCCTCGCCGAGCGCCGTCGCGATCGCGGCAATCGTATCCTCGTTCATGCCAATCCCTCTTTCCGTTAAAAAACGCAATGACCCCCCAACGTTGCGGAAGCCATTGCGCGGACGCCAGCTATTGCTTTAATGCGATCACGATGCGACGATTCGGTTCGTCTCCTTGACTGTAAGTCTTGACGTTCGGATTCGACTGCAAACGTGAGTGGATAATTTTACGCTCTTGCGAAGTCATCGGTTCAAGCACGACTTCTTTGCGCGTTCGGACGACCTTCATCGCCATTCGCTCGGACAGAGCCTCCAACGTCTGGCGGCGACGCTCGCGAAATTGCTCGGCATCGAGCACGATACGAAGATGACGGTCCGAGTGGCGATTAGCCACGATGTTCGTCAAGTATTGAAGAGAATCCAAAGTTTGTCCACGACGACCGATCAGAATGCCCAAGTCCGAACCCGTAATGTTAATCCGCACTGCATCATTCTCATCTACCCGTTCAACGGAAACGGTCAGTTCCATCGCTCCCGATACTTCGCGGAGAAAAGCAATGGCTTCCTCCACGCCGTCCGGCAGCAACTCCAACTCCACTTTCGCCTCTTTGGCTCCGATGAGCCCGAACAGCCCTTTGCTCGGCTGTTCCAACACTTTGACATTCACCCGGTCTTCCTTCACGCCCAATTGGGCCAGACCGCTGCGAACCGCATCTTCTATCGTTTTCCCAGATGCCAGGAGCTTTTTCATTTTGCGCGCGCCTCCTTACCTTTACCTTTGCCTTTCTTTGGTGTTGGTTCGGGAGCTGGTTCTTTTTTCTTAGGCTTGCCGTACATGAAATAGTTTTGAACGATCGTGTAGATGTTGCTGTAAATCCAGTACAGCGGCAGCGCAACCGGGAAGTTGATCGCCATGACGAAGATCAGAACCGGGAAGATGTACATAAGCCCCTTCATCGGACCGGCCATCGTCTGCTGCTGGGACATCATCACCGATTGGATCAGCGTCGTGATCGCGGCGACCGTCGGGATAATGTAGTAATACCATTCTCCTTGGCTTGGCGACGTTCCGAGCTGGAATCCGATGAACGAGTGACTGCTTATTTCGACATTCTGATAAATCGAGTTGTAAAGCGCGATAAAAATCGGCATCTGCACGATCAGCGGCAAACATCCGGCGAGCGGATTAACCTGATGCGTCTGATACAGCTTCATCATCTCTTCTTGCTGCTTGCGCGGATCTTCCTTGAACTTCTCGCGAATCTTCTGCATCTCCGGCTGGAGGGCTTGCATGGCTTTCGTGTTCTTATACTGTTTTATCATTAGAGGAAGGATGATCGTCCTTACTATAATGGTAAGCAATAAAATCGAAAGTCCGTATTCGCCGCCGAACCATTTCGCGAACGTGTCGAGCATCAGTGAGAACCAGTACACGACATTTCTTGTCCACCAAGAGCCACTGTCGGCCATTTGCTCAGTAGTAATTGCCTGAGTCGCAGGCGCACAGCCCGCGAGCAGCGTCATCAGCGCGATTGCGCCGAGAACGATCCACCATTTGCGATTTCGCAACAAAACTGAAAACTCCCCTCTTCATCGCCGGCATGCCGTAAAATGTTCAACTTTGCTGAATCCGATAACAGCCAGTCCCAGCAAAAACGCCTTCGGCGTCCTCTGGACGGAGAATCATGGCCGAAACTATTCAGTTCCACTATACCATATTAAAGAAGACAAAGAAAAGCTGAGGCTTGCCCGCGTCCCCTGCTTTTATTTGCCTTTGCCTTCATTAGATTTATTTCCGCGCTTCCCTTGCGAATACGGTTGCCTGCCCCCGCCGCTGAACGGCTTGGAGCCCTTGAGCAGCCCCGCCTTCCGCAGCACGTGAAGAATGCTTCCTTCCATCTCCTTGTACGCCATGGACAGCGCCGGCTTCCGCACGATCAGCACGAGATCGATATCCTCCTGCAGCTTGGCCGCGTTCAGACGAACGATCTCCTTGATCATCCTTCTCAGCCGGTTGCGCACGACCGCTCCGCCCAGCTTGCTGCTCGCGGATACGCCCATTCGGAAAGTTCCCGTCGGAGTTCGCTTGCGCCAGTACACGACGAACTGCGAATTGGCGAACGATTTCCCGTACCGGTATACCGTATTGAAATCTTCCCTCTTCCGCAGCCGCAGCTTCCTATGCATAATTTACCGCTCCATCTGCTGCAAATGTAGAAAAAAAGACCACCTCGAGTGGTCTTTCATTAACTATGCCGTCAATACTTTGCGACCTTTTTGGCGACGAGCTTTCAGAACCTTGCGGCCGTTCTTGGTGCTCATACGGCTGCGGAACCCGTGCACTTTTTTGCGCTTGCTTACATTCGGCTTAAATGTAGGACCCATGGATCAAACCCCCTTACCTAAAAACTCACGTCCATCTATTAAACCACGGCCAGCCTAAAATGTCAACGAATGTCCAACTTCCTTCTATTGCCTCGCGAATATGGGAGTTTGTCTTTCACGCCGAGAAGCGCGGCAAAATCGCTTAATATCGCCGCGGAACGTGTCGGAGGTACCGTTGTCAAATCGAAGCTGGATAAAGACGACGGAGTCCTTCACTACGAGATCGGTTGTGGATACCCAAATTTACCTCTCGAAACTTATGCACATGTGCACAATCCAGAGGAAAGAAATGAACTTTGCACAACCTTGTCGGATCCTCTCACAATTTATCAACAATATCTTGTGCTGTGCACAGTTTTCATCCACAAGTTATTGAAATTGTGGATAACAGGGGGAATTTCGTTGAATTTATAGGCTTTGTCTGCTATGATTAGTCATGTCTTTACCCGTGGATTCGGAAAAATTACCCTCGAATTACTAACACCCTGTGCATAACTTTGTGAACAAATCCCCACATTCGTGGATAACCCTCTTAATAATTCAGGGAATAATGTGGATAACTGGTCGGGAAGCATTCGACTACACGTTCTCCGCTTATTTTTTGTCCTTGCGAGGAGTTAAAGGAGAGAATTTGTCGTGGACAACCCCAACAACGAAATCTGGCAGCAGGTGTTGTCGGTCATCCAAACGAAGCTCAGCAAGCCCAGCTTCGATACTTGGTTCAAGTCGACGAAGGCCGCTTTCATCAGCGACAGCGTCGTTCTCGTGACCGCGCCGACGACCTTTGCCGTGGAGTGGTTGGAAACGCGTTATACGAAGCTTGTCTCTTCAACGATCTCCGACTATATCGGCAGACCGGTCGAAGTCAAGTTTTCCATTGAAGAAGTCCGACCGGTCGAGCCCGCCGAACCGGCGCCGCAAATTTCGGTGACGCGCGAGCCCGCGCTCGAAGAGCCGATGATGCACATGCTCAATCCGAAATATACGTTCGATACGTTCGTTATCGGAGCCGCCAACCGCTTTGCGCACGCCGCCTCTCTGGCCGTCGCGGAGCTGCCGGCCAAATCGTACAACCCTTTTTTCATGTACGGAGGCGTCGGACTCGGCAAAACCCATCTCATGCATGCGATCGGCCATTATATATTGGAACATAACCCTCATATGAAGGTTTTGTATTTATCCTCCGAGAAATTCACGAACGAGTTCATCAACGCGATTCGCGACAACCGGGGCGAGAGCTTCCGCAACAAATATCGCAACATCGACGTGCTGCTCATCGACGATATTCAGTTTCTTGCCGGCAAGGAAGGAACGCAGGAGGAGTTTTTCCACACCTTTAACGCGCTTCACGAGGAGCATAAGCAGATCGTCATCTCGAGCGACCGCCCGCCCAAGGAGATTCCGACGCTCGAAGAACGGCTTCGTTCCAGGTTCGAATGGGGATTGATCACCGACATCCAGCCGCCCGACCTGGAGACGCGGATCGCGATTCTCCGCAAGAAAGCGAAGGCGGAAAACCTCGATATCCCGAACGAAGCGATGATGTACATCGCCAACATGATCGACTCCAACATCCGCGAGCTGGAAGGCGCTCTGATCCGCATCGTCGCCTATTCGTCGCTCACGAATCAGGATATTTCCGCCCACCTCGCGGCTGAAGCGTTGAAGGACATTTTGCCGACGGGCCGCAACCGGCTCATCACGATGCAGGACATTCAGCAGCGGGTCGGCGATTACTACGGGCTTAAACTGGAGGATTTCAAGGCGCGCAAACGGACGAAAGCCGTCGCCTTCCCGCGGCAGATCGCCATGTACCTGTCCCGCGAGCTGACCGACTACTCGCTTCCGAAGATCGGGGACGCGTTCGGGGGCCGGGACCATACGACCGTCATTCACGCCCATGAGAAGATTTCGCAGCTGATCAAGGTCGACCAGGACTTGTATAAAATTATCAACAGCTTGACCGAGAAAATTAAAAATTTGACCTGACGAATCCGTTCAACGCCTATGCACAACAAATCCACATGTGGATAGGCGTTGTTTTCGAGCTTTTTCGCGCTTATCCACATATTCAGTGTGCCTACTACGACTTTAATATTTAAAACATGCTACAATATACAAAACCGACGAGGTGGATCCATGAAATTCACGATATTGCGCAACGAATTGAATGAAGCGATTCAACACGTATCCAAGGCCGTTGCGTCCAGAGCGACGATTCCGATTCTGAGCGGGATTAAGATAGACGCTGGCTTCTCTGGCATTACGTTGACCGCAAGCGATACGGATATTTCCATCCAAAGCTTCATTCCGCTGGAAACGGCAGAGAAAACGATCGCAACCGTGGGTAAAACGGGAAGCGTTGTCCTCACTGCCAAATTTTTCGTGGAAATCGTCAAGAAGCTTCCTCATGAAGAAGTTCACATCGAAGTCGGTGAACGTTTCCAAACGATGATTACGTCCGGAGCGACCGAAATTCAGCTTGTCGGGCTTGATCCCGAAGAATTCCCGGTGCTTCCTTCCCTGATGGAAGAACAAGTCGTATCGATTCCCGGAGATCTGCTGCGCGACATGATCCGTCAGACGGTGTTCGCAGTAACGACGAACGAATCGACTCCGATTTTGACAGGGGTTCTCTGGAACTTGCACGGCGGCCTCTATAAATTCGTCGCGACCGACCGTCACCGGCTGGCCAGCCGTCAAGCGAACGTGGATTCGGGAGACGTGCGTTTCTCCAACATCGTCATTTCCGGCAAGACGTTGAACGAGCTTTCCAAAATCGTGCCGGATCAGAACGTCATGGTCGACATCGTCGTCGCCGAGAACCAAGTGTTGTTCAAATTGGGCAACGTTCTGTTCTATTCGAGAATGCTCGACGGAACTTATCCCGACACTTCCAAGATTATTCCGCAAAACTTCAAAACAGAACTCGTCCTGAACACGAAGCAGCTCAGCGATTCGATCGACCGTGCGTACCTGCTCTCCAGAGAAGAGAAAACGAACATCGTCCGCCTCGTCACGACGGATAACGGCGGAATCGAAATTTCGTCCAGCTCTTCCGAGCTCGGGAAAGTAACGGAACAATTAAACGTCAGCGAGATGCGCGGGGAACCGCTCAAAATCGCTTTCAACTCCAAATATATGCTCGACGTTCTGAAGGTCATCGACAGCGAAGAGCTGTTCATCGGCTTTAACGGCTCGATGAGCCCGATCATTATCCGGCCGAGCGATCATGAGAACAGCCTGCACCTCATCCTCCCTTACCGGACAACGAATTGAGGCGAAACGGATGAAAAGCATCGGAATATCGACCGAATACATTACGCTCGGACAATTTCTCAAGCTGGCGGATTGCATCGGAACCGGCGGGGAAGTGAAATTTTTTCTGCAGGAAAAGCGCGTTCTCGTGAACGGGGAGCCCGACAACCGCAGAGGACGCAAGCTAAGAGTCGGGGACGCCGTCGAGGTCGAAGGGTTCGGATCGTTCAAGATCGGAACCCGGTAAGGCGGTCCGGCTCCTTCGAGCCAGTTGGAGAGTGAATGTCGAATGCAGTTGAACGCGATGGAGCTGCAAGGCTACCGCAATTACGATTCCGTCAAGCTGAAGACGGAGGGCGGCGTCAATATCTTCATCGGACCGAACGCCCAAGGAAAGACGAACCTGCTGGAAGCGATTCACGTGCTGTCGCTCACGAAATCCCATCGCACCTCCAAGGACAAGGAATTGATCGGCTGGAATAGCGGTTCCGCGATCATTCGGGCCGAGATGAGCCGGCGTATGGGCAATGTCAGCCTGGAGCTGCAGCTGTCCGCGCAAGGCAAAAAAGCGAAAATCAACGGTTTGGAGCAGCGCAAGCTGAGCACCTTCGTCGGGACGCTTAACGTTGTGCTGTTCGCCCCGGAAGATCTGGATATCGTCAAAGGAGCACCGGGAGTGCGCCGCCGGTTCATGGACATGGAGATCGGCCAGGTGCATCCCGGTTATTTGTACGACATGCAGCAGTACCAGAAAATTTTGCAGCAGCGCAACAACTATTTGAAGTCGACCGACATCCGCCGAGCTTCGCCCGAGCTGCTCGACGTATGGAATGAACAGTTGGCTCAGACAGGTGTTAAAATGATGCAAAAAAGGAAAAACTTTATTGTACAGCTGCAAAGATGGGCGGAAAAGATTCATGCCGGAATTACCGGAGGAAACGAACGTCTGACGGTGGAATACAAACCTTCGTTCGGAACGGCGGACGGCATGGATAACCAAGATCAATCTTCTTTATTCGGGCAATTTATGATAAAGTTAACACAGAGCAAGGAACAGGAATTCAGGCGAGGCACGACGTTGGCCGGTCCGCACCGCGACGATCTGGCCTTCGCCATTAACGGCAAGGACGTACAGTCCTTCGGTTCCCAAGGGCAGCAGCGAACGGCGGCGCTGTCGCTCAAGCTGGCCGAATTGGAATTAATGCACGAAGAGATCGGGGAGTACCCGCTCTTGCTGCTCGACGACGTGCTGTCGGAGTTGGATCAGACCCGGCAGACGCAGCTCATCGAGACGTTCCAGAGCCGCGTACAGACCTTCATCACGACAACCGGATTGGAGAGCGTCAACATGAGCCGGTTGAAGGACGCATCCATTTTTCACGTGAGAGACGGCCAATTGCTGCGCTAGCGTTAAGGAGGAACTTCGTGTACATCCATCTTGGCGGGGAAAAAATTATCCGAACATCGCAGCTCATCGCGATCTTCGATATTTCAATCGAGCAATCCTCGAAGCTGTCGCGGCAGTTCGTTCTGCACGCGCAGAAGAACAAGGAAGTCGAAACGATCGGAGAAGAAGATCCCAAATCGATCGTCGTCACGGAGCATAAGGTTTATTACTCTCCGATCTCTACGTCCACTCTGAAGAAGAGGACGCGAATTTTGGAAGGGTAGCTGTTACGTAAAGAAGGCGGTGGAAGGTTTGTCCGTTAATCAACAGAATACTTACGACGAGAGTCAGATTCAGGTGCTTGAAGGGCTGGAAGCGGTCCGCAAGCGCCCAGGGATGTACATCGGCTCGACCAGCGGCAAGGGATTGCACCATCTCGTATGGGAGGTCGTCGATAACAGTATTGACGAAGCGTTGGCCGGTTATTGCACGCGGATCGACGTCATTATACACGAAGACAACAGCATAACCGTTATCGACAACGGCCGGGGCATCCCGGTCGGTTTGAATGCAAAGCTGCAGAAGTCTACGCTCGAAGTCGTTATGACCGTCCTGCACGCAGGCGGCAAATTCGGCGGCGAAGGCTATAAAGTGTCCGGCGGTCTGCACGGCGTCGGCGTCTCCGTCGTGAACGCCCTGTCGGAGCAGGTTATCGTTACGGTTAAGCGCGACGGGCGCATCCATCAGCAGGAATATCGCCGCGGCGCTCCGCAATACGATCTGAAAGTCATCGGGGAAACGGAAGAGACGGGAACCCAGACGCGGTTCAAGCCAGATCCGGAGATTTTTACCGAGACGACGATTTACGATTACGAGATTCTCGTCGGCCGGATTCGCGAGCTGGCGTTCCTCAACAAAGGCATCCAGATTACGCTTACCGACGAGCGCACCGGCATGAACGATTCGTTCCACTACGACGGGGGCATCGTGGAGTTCGTCAAGTATTTGAACAAAACCCGCGAGCCGTTGCACGAACAGCCGATTTACGTGGAAGGCGCCAAAGATCATATTCAATGCGAAGTCGCGATGCAGTATAACGACGGTTATTCCGAGAATCTGTATTCCTTCGCCAACAATATCAATACGCATGAAGGCGGAACGCACGAGTCCGGCTTCAAGAGCGCTCTGACCCGAATTATTAACGACTATGCGCGGAAGATGGGCTTCGTGAAGGAGAGCGAGTCCAATCTGTCGGGAGACGACGTGCGGGAAGGCTTGACGGCGATCATCTCCGTGAAAATTCCCGAGCCTCAGTTCGAGGGACAGACGAAGACGAAGCTCGGCAACAGCGAAGTGCGCGGCATCGTGGAATCGCTGTTCAGCGAGAAGCTGCTGCAATTTCTGGACGAGAACCCTTCCGTAGCCCGCAAGATCATGGACAAGGGCTTGCAGGCGGCCAGAGCGCGGGAAGCGGCGCGCAAGGCGCGCGAATTGACGCGGCGCAAGAGCGCGCTCGAAGTCAGCTCGCTGCCGGGCAAGCTGGCGGATTGCTCCTCCAAGGATGCCTCGATCTCCGAACTGTACATCGTCGAAGGGGACTCCGCGGGCGGATCGGCCAAGCAAGGCCGCGATCGTCATTTCCAGGCGATCCTGCCTCTGCGGGGAAAAATATTGAACGTAGAAAAAGCGCGTCTGGACAAGATTTTGTCCAACCTGGAGATTCGGGCGATGATTACGGCGCTCGGCACAGGAATCAGCGACGATTTCGATATTACGAAAGCCCGATATCACAAGATTATTATCATGACCGACGCCGACGTCGACGGGGCGCACATTCGGACGTTGCTCTTGACGTTCTTCTATCGCTTCATGCGCAAGCTGATCGAGGAAGGATACGTCTATATCGCTCAGCCTCCATTGTTCAAGATTGAGCGAAACAAGGTAGTTCGCTACGCGATGAACGAGAAGCAGCGGGACGAAGCGATCGCCGAGTTCGGGGAAGGCGTCAAGCTGAATATTCAGCGGTACAAAGGTTTGGGAGAGATGAACGCGGAGCAGCTATGGGAGACGACGATGGATCCGGCCACCCGTACGATGCTGCAGGTGCGCATCGAAGACGCGATTAAAGCCGACCTCATGTTCGATACGTTGATGGGCGATAACGTCGAGCCTCGTCGCGAGTTCATCCAACAATACGCCCGGTACGTTAAAAACTTGGACGTATAAGGGCAAGTCGACAGGGGGTATCTCTCGCGGGAGATACCCCCTGCGGGCTACGCTTTGCGTCTGCGGGGCTTGAATCGTCCGTAAGCGACCGCGTAGGCGTACATCTTGCGGAAGACGGATTTGTCGGGAAGACGTTTGAACAGGAACGGGTCCGGCAGCGTATTCACTTCAAGAATCCATAGCTGAAGATCCTCGTCTATGGCGATATCGACGCCGATCTCCTTCAACCTCGGGAATTTTCGTTCGAGCGCTGCCGCGACCGTTACTCCCAGCCTGCGCAGCCGGGCTTCGAACGTCGGCCACTGTCCGGGCTTCAGATGAGCCGACATTAGCGTTTCGACCGGTTTCGGGGTGCCGCCTGCATGATAATTCGTCACGATTTTGCGCGGATGGGCGACCCGCCCGATCATGCCCGTCGTTTCCCAGGCGGATTGAGGATTCTTCTGCACCATGACGCGGAGATCGAATCTTCTCTCTTGGTATCTCAGAAGATGGATGCCTTGCTGGCTTAAGTAGGGTTTCGGTTTCTTCACGGCCATCAGTTTGCGGTACATATCGTCGAACGTCGGAAACTCGTAACGGGTCTCGCCGGATTGAAACCGATAGACAGAGGATGAACCCGGTTTCTCGATCCGGATGACGCCTCGGCCGAACGTACCGTCCACCGGTTTGACATAGATCATTTCGTATTTCTCCAACATTCGTTCCACGGTTCGACGGTCGAAGCCTTCGGTAGCGGGAATGTAAGTTCTAAGCTCGGGATCGGCGAGCAGGACGTTCGTCTTGGCCCTTTTGCTGCGGACGCGCTGGATCGACATGCGGGTTCATCCAACCTTTCGCTTGGGCAATATGGTATAATGGAGTTATTGCATATTTACTAATCTATGATCGTATACGCCTTGCGGTGTACAGTTTCGCAAGCGCGTTCTGTTTGTATATTGGCTAAGGAGGATCTTCATGTCGGAAGAACAACGCTCCCAGCTTCGCGATCGCGATATCGGGGTTGAGATGCGGGAATCGTTCATGGATTATGCCATGAGCATTATCGTAAGCCGGGCGCTCCCGGATGTTCGAGACGGCTTAAAGCCGGTTCAGAGACGGATTCTGTATGCGATGTCCGAACTGGGAATGGCGCCGGACAAGCCGTATAAGAAATCGGCGAGAATCGTCGGCGAAGTCATCGGTAAGTACCACCCTCACGGGGATTCCTCGATCTATGAAGCGATGGTTCGCCAAGCGCAGGACTTCTCTCTTCGTTACATGCTGGTCGACGGCCACGGCAACTTCGGCTCGATCGACGGAGATTCCGCCGCCGCGATGCGGTATACCGAGGCGCGGCTGTCCAAGATCGCGATGGAGATGCTCCGCGACATCAACAAGGAGACGATCGACTACCAGCCGAATTACGACGGAGAAGAAGTGGAACCCGTCGTATTGCCGGCCAGGTTCCCGAACCTGCTCGTGAACGGTACGACCGGCATCGCGGTCGGCATGGCGACGAATATCCCTCCTCACAACCTCAAGGAAGTGATCGAGGGAACGCAAGCGCTGCTTCGCGATCCGGAGCTGACGCCGTACGATTTGATGGAGTATGTCAAAGGTCCGGACTTCCCGACGGCCGGCTTGATTCTCGGCCGCGTCGGCATTCGTCAGGCCTATGCGACCGGTCGCGGTTCGGTTACGATGCGGGCCCGGGCGACGATCGAGGAGAACAACGGCAAAGCTCGCATTCTCGTTCACGAGATTCCGTATCAAGTGAACAAGGCGCGGCTCGTCGAGAAGATCGCCGAACTCGTGCGCGAGAAGAAGATCGACGGCATTACCGACTTGCGCGACGAATCCGACCGCAACGGCATGCGCATCGTCATCGAGCTGCGCCGCGACGTTACGCCGACGGTCGTGCTTAACAACCTGTACAAGCAGACTCAGATGCAGACGAGCTTCGGGGTGAACATGCTCGCGCTCGTCAACAACGAGCCGAAGGTGCTTAACCTGAAGGACGTGCTTCACAACTATATTCAGCACCAAGTGGAAGTTATCCGCCGGCGAACGGAGTACGATCTGAAGAAGGCGGAAGCAAGAGCTCATATTCTGGAAGGACTGCGCATCGCGCTCGATCATCTAGACGAAGTCATTGCCCTGATTCGGGCTTCCCAGACGACGGAAGAAGCGCGCGAAGGCTTGATGACGCGCTTCGGATTGTCGCACGATCAGGCCCAGGCGATTCTGGAGATGCGCCTGCAGCGTCTGACCGGACTGGAACGGGAGAAGATCGAGCAGGAGTACGCGGAACTGCTCGCGAAGATCGCCGAGTACAAAGCGATTCTCGCCGACCAACAGCTCGTGAACGACATCATTCACGAAGAGCTCGAAGAGATCAAGACGAAGTACGGCGACGAGCGCCGCACGGAGATCACGATAAGCGACGAGGAAATTCTCGACGAGGATCTCATTCCTCGCGACGATGTCGTCGTGACGATGACCCATGCGGGCTATATCAAGCGGCTTCCGGTCTCCACCTATCGCAGCCAGAAGCGCGGAGGAAGAGGCATTACGGGGATGGGCACCAAGGATGAGGATTTCATCGAAAATCTGTTCATCTCCAACACCCACCACTACTTGCTGTTCTTCACGAACAAAGGCCGCGTCTTCCGGATGAAAGCCTATGAAATTCCGGATCTGAGCCGCACGGCCAAAGGAACGCCGATCATCAACCTGATTCAGATCGAACAGGGAGAGACGATCAACGCGGTCATTCCCGTCGAAGCGTTTGAGCCGAATCAATTCCTCTTCTTCGCCACCCGGAACGGGATCGTCAAGAAGACACCTCTCGACGACTATGCGAACATTCGCAGAGTCGGCTTGATCGCGATTTCTTTGCGCGAGGACGACGATCTGATCGGCGTCAAGCTGACGGACGGCTCCCGCGAGATCGTGATGGGGACGAGCCACGGCATGTCCATTCGCTTCTCCGAGGAAGACGTTCGCGCCATGGGACGCTCCGCTACGGGCGTGAAGGGCATACAGCTGGACGAAGGGGATAAAGTCATCGACATGGACGTCGTCGAGCCGGATCGCGACGTGCTGATCGTAACGGCCAAAGGCTACGGCAAGCGGACGCCGATGACGGAATACCGCATTCAAACCCGCGGCGGCAAAGGCATCAAAACGTTGAACGTGACGGACAAAAACGGAGAGATCGTCGGCTTGAAAGTCGTTCACGACGAAGAAGACTTGATGATCATGACTTCTTCGGGAACGCTGATCCGCACGAGCATGTCGGGCATCAACACGATGGGCCGAATTACGCAAGGCGTCAAGTTGATCAATATTCGCGACGAGGATTCTGTAGCTACCGTAGCCCGGGCGCCGAGAAGCGAGGACGATACCGATTCCGAAGAAACCGATAACGAAGAAGGAGACAGCTAACCGGCTGTCTTCTTGTTCGCGGTGACTCAGAAAGTATAAAATCCGCTATACTTTTCTGGATCACCTCCGACAAAAACTCAATTTTGCGTCTGGAGGACGCCAAAGGCGTTTTTGCTTGGCAGGAAACGTTGGAGAAGGAGATGCGGCATGCCGATCATTCCGATTACACAGGTACAGACAGGCGATCGTCTGGGCGGCGACGTCCAGACTGCTCTGGGAAGCGTGCTTCTCCAGGAAGGGCGCGTCTTGTCGGAGAGGGATATGGAAATTCTCCAAGCCTTCCTCATTCCCAGCGTGGATATTATTCGCAACGGGCTTGAGGAATCCTCCGCGGAAGACAAGCCCAACGAGGTCGCGGCGGCTGTAGAGACCAAGCTAACCCATTTACAGCAGGAATTTCTGATGATGGAGAAGCTGCTGCATCGCACGATTTCCATGGTCAATTCCGGGCAGAAGATTCCGGTGCTCGAGCTGCGCAATGGATTAACCGCGTTGCTCGGGCATATGGATAAGTATAACGTGTTGACGTTCTTGACTCCTCCGACAGCGGGAGACCCGGACGTGCTCGTTCGCAACAGCGTCCTGTGCGCGCTGACATCCTATCAGCTTGCCAAGTGGAACAAGTTCCCGGAGAAAGATTGGCTGCCGATCGCGATGGCCGGCTTGCTCCACGATATCGGCAACGTGAAAGTCGATGCCGCGATCTTCAACAAGCCGTCCAGGTTGACTTCGGAAGAGATTCAGGAGATGAGGCAGCACACCGTATACGGCTTCAAGCTGCTGGAAGGCATCGCTTCCTTCAATCAAGGCATATGGCTCGCGGCGCTGCAGCATCATGAACGGATCGACGGCAGCGGCTACCCGATGAAGGTCAAAGGGGAGAAAATTCACCCGTACGCCAAAATCGTCGCGATCGCCGACATGTACCATGCGATGACCTCCAACCGGAATTATCGCAAAGCGGAATCCCCGTATCTCGTTCTCGAAGAATTGTATGCGGGATCGTTCGGCAAGCTGGACCCTCTGTACGTGCAGACTTTTATCGAGAGGACGACGCAATTTCACAACGGCGTATTCGTTAAGCTGAACGACGGGCGCATCGGAGAAATCGTATTTACGGACAGACAGCATCCGACCCGTCCGATGATTTCG
>NZ_JBEPYQ010000137.1:0-15588 GCF_041641335.1 Cohnella sp.
CGATCGACACGCCCCCCTGGTAAGCCTGAATGACGTCGGTCATTCCGAGGGCGAGGCAGAGCGAGGCGTTGAACTTCTCTCCGCCGGACATCGACTTGACGTCGCGATTCAGTCCGGTATAGGCGTCGTACACGTCGAGGCCGAGTCCGCTCTGCTTGCCGCGCGATTCCAGCCGGTCGCTGCGCTCCAATTTGAATTGTCCGTTGGACAGGTCCGTCAGACGAACGTTGGCCGCATGCAGGATCTGCTCGAGAAACTCGATCAGAATATAGCGCTCGAACGAAATTTTCAGCGGATTATCGCCTTTGAGCATCTGATAAATATCCGTCACCCGCTGCTGTTGCTGTTCCAGGTCGCGGAACCGAGCCTCGGCTTCGGAGATCGCGGCCAGCAGCCTCCGGGCCTCGCGTTCGTGCCCGCCGGCGGCATGCAGTTCGGCGACGATCCGCTCCAGTTGGCCCTTCAATTCGTCCATCGCCGCTTGAAGCGAGGCCGTGTCCGGACGAATCTTGCCGCTCAGATCGCGCTCCAGCTCGGCGATCTGCTGAACCAAGGTCGTCACTTGAAGCCTGAATTGCTCGATCAGGGCGGCTAGACGCTGGCGGTCGGGCTCGGACATTTTGGCCGCGCGATACTTCTCCGCCGTATCGAAGCCGACGCTGGCCAACTGCTCGGCGAAGCGCCCTTCGGCCTGCTTGCGCTGTTGCTCGGCTTCCTGTTGCTGGCTGGTCGCTTGGGCGACATTGGTTTTCTCCTCCACGAGCTTCGTCTGCGTGTTCTGCAGTCGTCGCTGCGCCTCCAGCCAAGAAGCGTTCAACCGCTCAACAAGAGCGGACTGTTCGCGATAGCGGGCAGCGAGCTTGTCCGGGGAGCGCAACGGCTCGGGCACGCGGCCCAGCTCGCTTTCCAGCACGGACTGCTTGGCGCTTCTGTCCACCGACAGACGGTGCTGTTCGGTCAGCAGCCGTTCGCGCTCGGCTTGCAGGCGCTCAAGCTGAGCCTCCAGCTTCTCGACTTCCTGACGGCGTCCTTGAACGGCCTCGGCTTGCTGCTTTAAGCGATCGGTTTCTTGGCGCACGCTCTTGCCTTCCGCTTCGGCGCGGGCCAACTGCTCGTCCAGCGGCTCGTCGGTGATGCCGTATTCGGCGATCAGCTCCGCCCGGCCGGAACGACCGGCGCCGGCCGCAGCCGCCTGCGCCCGGGCTTCGCCCAGCTCGCGCTCGGCGGCGCGAAGCTTCTCCTTCGCCTCCTGCAGCTGTTCGCGCGTCGGAACGCTTGAAGCCGGAACGGCTTTGGCCGGATGAGACTCGCTTCCGCAGACCGGGCACGGTTTGCCTTCGTGCAGATGCACCGCCAGCAACCCCGCCTGTCCCTCCAGCCACAGCGTCTCCGCGCGATCGTGGTCTTCCTTGAGCCCGGAGGCCGAGCGTTGCAACTCCTCTTCGAGCTTAGACCAGTTCTCCAGCCGCTTGTCCAGCTCGTCCAATTCCTTCAGAAGCTTGTACTTGCTTCTCAGCCGCTCGTAGCGTTCCAGAGCTTCCGGCAGCTTGGCCGCTTCCGTCTCCGCCAGCTTTAAGCCGTCGGCGACGGTTCGACGCTCTTCGCGAAGCGTCTCGAGCTGTCGTTCCGCCGCTTCCCGCCGCTCGGTCACCGACTTCTCCTGCGCGGCCAACCGCTCGACCTCAAGCCGGCGCTCGTCGAGCGTCTGCACGACCGGCTTCAGCTCGGCCAAGCGCGTCAGCTCGCGCTCCGCCTCCTTGCGCTCCTCGCCCCGAGCTTCCTCGCTCCGATAGCGCTGCTCCGCTTCGGCATGCGCGCGCTCGGCTTCCGCCGCTTCCCGCAGCTTGCGCTCGAGCGCGCCTCGCTTCTGCTCGTCCTGGCGCGCCGCCTCCAGCGCCTGCTCCTCGTACGGCAGCAGCCGCAACGCCTGTTCGGCCAGCTTCAGCACCCGCTCGCTCTCGTCCGCCTCGGCTTTGCGCTCCTCGAGCCGCCCAAGCTGCTCGCGCTTCTCCGCAAGCTGCGCGAACTTCGCCTCCAGCGCTAGCGCCTCGCGCAAAGCCGACTCGCTCGCTTGCAGCCGCGCTTCCAGCTCGGCTTTGCCGCGGCCGATCTCCTCGGCAAGCGATTCGTAATAGGCGATTTCCTGCGCCAATCCGTCCGACACTTGCGCCATGCTGCTGTATTCCTGAAGCAGCGTCGCCGCAAGCGCGCTTCCGTCCCGCTGCGGCAGCGATTGCTGCGCCTGCTTGGCGTACGCGTCTTGCATCGCCTTCGCCTGCTTAAGCGCCTCCTGCAGCTCGCGATTTTGCCGCTGGAACCGGTCCTCGATCTTCTGATACAGCCCCGTCCGGAAAATGCGCCGCAAAATCTCTTCCTTGTTTTCAGTATCGGACGTAAGCAGCTTGCGGAATTCCCCCTGCGGCAGCATGACGATCTGTCCGAACTGCTCCCGCGTGAGGCCGAGCAGCGCTTCGATCTTGGCGTTCACGTCCGAGACGGTGAAGCGATCGACGCTAGGTACCTCTTCGCCTCCGGTCGTCTCGTACAGCTCCGCTTTGCCTCCGGTCTCGCTCTTGTTCGTGCCCCGGCGGTGGGGCATTTGCCGGAATACGCGATACGTCCGCGCCCCGACTGCAAAATGATAATCCACCGACGTATGAACGTCGTCGTCCGCGAAATGGCTCCGCAGCATCCGCGGCTCCGCCCGGTCTTCCCCGCTGGCGCTGCCGTACAGCGCGAAGCAGATCGCATCGAAGATCGTCGTCTTGCCCGCTCCGGTGTTGCCGGAAATGACGAACAGTCTCCGGTCTCCGAGCGCCTCGAAATCGATCGTCTCCTCGTCCCGGTAAGGGCCGAACGCCGTCATGCTGATTCGAATCGGCTTCATCCCGCTCCCCCTTCCTCGCGCAGGACGGCCGCGTACGCTTCCGCGAACAGCTCCTGCTTGTCCGGAGTCAGCGGCAAACCTTTCACTTCCTGATAGAACGCCGCGAACAGCGCGACCGGATCGGCTTCCCTCCTGGCCGTTCTGCCAGCCCCCGCTTCCGCACCTTCCGCAGCGACGGAAGCTACCGTCCTGCGTTCGACATGCAGCGCGTTCGGATACACGGCGCGAACCTTCTCCATCGGGAACAGTACCGGATTATCGTTCAGCAGCGTCACGAACACGTAATCGTCGCATACCGGATGCCGCTCGAGCTCCTCGATCGGCGCGGCGATGCGGCGCATGTCGCGGCGGGGCTTCAGTTCCCTTTTCTCAACCGATGCATTCCCTGCCTCGTCGAGCTCGACGATGAAAAAGCCTTTGCGATGACTTTCCTCGGAGATCGAATATTTCAGAGGAGAGCCGGCGTAGCGGATCCGCTCGTCGCCGACGTGGTGCGCCTGATGCAGATGGCCAAGCGCCGTATAGTGGAAGCCGCCGAAATATTCGGCATGCACGTGCTCCGCTCCCCCGATCGCCAGCGGGCGCTCGGACTGGCTCGTGTTTTCCTCCGGCCTTGCTCCCGGCGTCACGAACGCATGCCCGACGAACACATGGCGCGCCTTACGGTCCATCTCCGCTTCGATCCTTCCGACGATTGCCTTCATCGCGTCGTCGTGCGTCCGAATGCCGTCATCTCCGAGTATGTAACGAACCTGGGCCGGATCGGCGTAAGGCACGAGGTGGAAGTGAACCTCTCCGTAATCGTCCCTCAGCGCGACCGGCTTATGCTCGGCCTTGAGCTGGCCGACCAGGTGCAGCCCTCTCGCCTCCATAATAGCCGTACCGAACGACAACCTGTCCGGACTGTCGTGATTGCCCGAGATCGCCAGCAGCGGCGTGTTCAGCCCGATGACGATGCGCTCGAACAGTTCATCCAGCAGCTCCACGGCTTCCGTCGGAGGAATGGCCCGATCGTATAAATCTCCGGCGACGATTACCGCGTCCGGCCGCTCCTTTTCTATCGTTGCTATGAATTGCTCCAGCACGTAACGCTGGTCGTCCGTCATATAGACGCCCTGCACCAGCTTGCCCAGATGCCAATCGGCGGTATGTATGAACTTCATGGGGCTTTCTCCTCCCAATTCCCGATAAGTCGCGACGAATCGCGCAAGCTACTATTATTGTAATCTATCGATGCTCCGATTGCAGTTGGTAAAATGAGCTTCTTGTCCCCAAATCGACTTGTCCGAGATATGCATACACATCGTTTGGCCGAACTTGAATATATTGAGTAATACATCCATTCACAACGAAGCGATAGGGGGTTGCCCATGAATCATCCCTCGTTTATTTTATCCCGGGAAGACTGGTCGCTGCACCGCAAAGGCTATCAGGATCAGGCGCGCCATCAGCAGAAGGTCCGGGAGGCGATCAAGCAGAACCTGCCCGATCTCGTCTCCGAGGAGAACATCGTCATGTCCGATGGGCGACAAATCATTAAAATTCCGATCCGCAGCCTGGACGAATACCGATTCGTCTTCAACACGAACAAGAAGAAGCATGTCGGACAAGGAAACGGGGACAGCCAAGTCGGCGACGTGCTGGGCGTCGATCCGAAGCCGGCCGGCGGCAAAGGGGAAGGCGCGGGCTCCGAGCCGGGCGACGATGTCGTCGAAGCGGAAATCTCCATCGCCGAACTGGAGTCGATGCTGTTCGAGGAACTGGAGCTTCCTTATTTGAAGAAAAAAGACAAACAGCAGATCGAAGTCAAGGACGTGCGGTTTACCGACGTCAGACGCAAAGGCATCATGTCCAACATCGACAAGAAGCGGACGATTCTCGAAAACCTGCGCCGCAACTCGCGGGATGGCCGCGCCGAGATCGGAGGCATCTCCCCCGACGATCTGCGGTTCAAGACGTGGGAGGAAATCGTCAAGCCGCAAAACAACGCGGTTATTCTGGCGATGATGGACACCTCGGGGTCGATGGGCTCGTTCGAGAAATATTGCGCGAGGTCGTTCTTCTTCTGGATGAGCAGGTTTTTAAGGCGGCAATATGAAAAAGTAGACATTGTCTTCATCGCGCACCATACGGAGGCGAAGGAGGTGACGGAGGAGGAGTTCTTCACGCGCGGAGAGAGCGGAGGGACGATCTGTTCGTCCGCCTACGTCAAAGCTCTGGAGATTATCGACAGCCGGTATCCTCCGTCGCTTTACAACATTTATCCGTTCCATTTCTCGGACGGGGATAACCTGACGAGCGACAACGAGCGGTGCGTGCGGCTGATCAAGGAGCTGCTGGAGCGGTCGAACATTTTCGGCTACGGGGAAGTGAACCAGTACAACCGGAGCAGCACGCTCATGTCGGCTTACAAGCATCTGGAGCACCAGCAATTTCTCTACTACGTCATTAAGGAAAAGGGCGAAATCTACAACGCTCTGAAGACGTTTTTCCGGAAACGGGAGAACGCGGGGTGACTATGCTTTGCGATGAACAAGGAAGCGATCCCCAGCCTCTGCTGGCCAGCGATCGCTTCCTTCGTTTATTTCCCGGACCGAGTTAATCAGCACTCGGGATATTGAAGCTGGTTGGTTGCAAATTACAAATACGCCTTCTCTTCGAGCAACGCCTCGCGAACCCGCGCGACGTTCAGTTCGGAAGGCGTTACGCCTCCAAGAGAGGCCAACGCAGCAGCTGTGCCGGCGGCTTGCCCGGTTGCCATGCAGCTCGGCGTCAGCCGAGTCGTGGCGAGCGCTTCGTGCGTCGTGGAGATACATCTGCCCGCCGCCAGCAAATTGCGGGTGCCTTGCGGAACCAGGCAGCGGTACGGAATGTCGTACGTGCCGTCGCCCGCGATCCAGGAGGCGGTCACGCCTTTGCCCGACGGATCGTGAATGTCGATCGGATAGCCGCTGCGGGCGATCGCGTCCTCGAACTTCCGGCCGGCGACGACGTCCTCCTTCGTCAGCGAATACAGGCCGACGATGCGCCGCGTCTCGCGAATGCCGATCTGCGTGCCTACGGCCGACACCGAAGCGCGCGCGAAGCCCGGCACGTCCCGCTTCAGAAACTCCGCCATCATGAGCACCTGCTTGCGTCCTTCCTCCTCGGCGCGGGTCAGATCCTCCACGTTCGTGCCGTCGAGCCCTTGCACCCTCGTGCAGTTGATCAGCACCTCGTCGTCCGCCGGACCGGTGAAGAACAGCACCTGATCGCGGTTAATCGGCACGCCCGACTCCTTCCACTGGGAGTAGAAACCGCATACGCCGGTGAGCGGCAAATCCTGCAGCTCCGCGATCGGCGTCTTCTTGTAGAAATTGTCGGGATTCGCGATCATATACGCCTTGACCTGCTCCAGGTCGACGCCTCGCATCCGGAACTTCATTGTCATTGGCTGCGATTGCAGGTCGCCGTCGCGCCCCTGCAGCGTTGGCGTCCCGGACAAATAAGCGACGTCCGCATCTCCGCTCGCATCCACGAATACCCGTCCCGCCAGCTCGATTTTCCCGGACTTCGTCGTAATCCGCACCGAGCGGATCGTGCCGTCCGCAGCGTCCACCTCGTCCACGAAGCTGTGAAGATACAGCTTCACGCCCGCTTCGCGCAGCATGTCCATCGCCACGACCTGATAGATTTCGGGATGGTACGGCGTCACCGTATGCACGAATCCGACCGTATCCCGCAGATGGCCGGGAGAGCCTCCCTGCTCGATCAGGCGGTCGACAATCTCCTGCGCGATGCCCCGAATGACCTGCTCGCCGCTGTCCGCGTGGAACGTCATCCACGGATACACCATCGCCGCCGTGGACATGCCCCCGACAAATCCGTATCTCTCCGCGAGAATCGTCTTCGCTCCTTGCCGTCCCGCTGCGATCGCCGCGACTACCCCCGCAGGCCCTCCCCCGACTACGACAACGTCCGCCTCTATCTTTTTCATCACCTGATGCCACACTCCGTTCTTTCTATTCTTTTAGCCCCGTCATGGCCACGCCCTGGATAAACTGCCGCTGCGCCAGGAAGAAGATGACCAGCAACGGCACCGTCGCCATCACCGTCGCGCTCATCAGATGATGCCATGCCGTCCCGACCTCGTCCGTAAACAGCGACAAGCCAAGCGGCAGCGTCATCAGACTGCGCGTATTGATAAAAATCAGCGGATCGAAAAATTCGTTCCAGTTGGTCACGAAAGTGAAAATCGTCAGCGTCGCCAAGCCCGGCTTCGCGATCGGCAGCATAATCTGCGCGTAAATCCGCAGCCGGCTGCATCCGTCGATCATCGCCGCTTCCTCCAGCTCCTTCGGGACCGTGATGAAAAACTGCCGCATGACGAAGATGCCGAATACGCCCCCGGCCCCGAAGATCGGCAGCAAAATCAAAGGCAAATGCGTATCGATCCACCCGATCTCGCGCATGAACAAGAACATCGGGATCGCCGTCACCTCGTGCGGAATCATCATCGCGCTGAGCAGCACGAGGAATACGGCATTCCTGCCCGTGAACGGAATTCTGGCGAAGGCGTAGCCGGCCAGAGAAGCGAACAGTACCGTCCCGCCCACGACGAGCGCGGCGATGTAGACGCTGTTGAAATAGAACCATTCGAACGGGATCAGATCGAACACGTCCGCATAGTTTTGAAACCGGAAGGTTGTAGGAATGAGCTGCGGCGGGTACTTGAACACTTCCTGCGGCTCCTTGAAGGACGTCGAGATCATCCATAGAAAAGGAACCATCATCACGAGCGAGATCGCGCCAAGCGCCGCGTAGGTGCCCGCCGTGCCGAACGATCTGCGCCAGGAGCCCGCGCTCTTATGCGTCGCTTTCATTGAACACCCACCTCTTTCTAAGCTGCCACTGCACCAATGTCAGCACGAGCACGACGAAGAACAGGACGAAAGCGAGCGCCGAAGCGTAGCCGAGCTGGAACAGCTTAAACGCCTTCTCCCAAATGTAGTAGACGAGCACTTTCGTGCTGTTGCTCGGTCCGCCCTGCGTCATGACGAAAATTTGCCCGAACACCTTCAGAGAGCCGATTACGGTCATGACGAACGTAAGGAAAATCGTCGGCGTAATCATCGGGAGCGTCACGTTGAAAAAGGACTTCGTCCGGCTCGCGCCGTCCAGCTTGGCCGCTTCATAAAGCGATGCAGGCACCTGCTGGAGCGCGGCGATGAACAGCACCATGTTCAGTCCGACGTTTTTCAGCACGCTCGTGACGATGACGGCCGGCATCGCCAGCTTCGTATCGTATAGCCAGGCGGGGCCTTGAATGTTCAAGGCGGTCAGAAGCTGGTTGATCAGTCCCGAGTCGGTCGCGAACATGTATTTCCACACGATCGACCAGACGATCAGCGAAGTCATGACCGGCACGAAGATCGCGGTGCGGAACAGCCCGATGCCCCGCATGCTCCTGGCCAGCAGCAGCGCTAACAGGAGCGCCAGCACGATGTTGAGCGGTACGAGTCCGACCGTAAAATAGACCGTATTGCCAAGCACCTTCCAGAACAGAGAATCGTTCATAATGTGCTGATAATTGTCGATGCCGATATAGCGATGGCTGCCCAACAGAGGCCAATCCGTGAAGCTCATGTACAGCGCCAGCCCCATCGGGAACAGCAGCAGCAGCGTAAAGCCGAGCACCATCGGAGAAATAAACAGCCATCCGGTAATTTGCGCTTCGCGGGCCAGCGGCCCTTTCAACCTCTTTTTTCTTTTGTCGCTCATCGGTTCACCGCCTTAGTTCCATCTGTCGATCGCGTTGCGAATGTCGGCCACCGCTCTGCGCATCGTCTCCTCCGTCTTGCCGACGACGATCGCTCCCAGCATGATCGCCTTGATGCCGGTGTCGCCCAGCACGCGGACGTCGTCCGGCACGAGCTTGCGCTGCGAAGGCAGCAGAACCGGAATTCCCGCCTGCTCGACGATGCGCCGGTATTTCAGCACGTCCGCGAAGGTCAGCGGCGTCCCGTACTCGGCTCCGGGGACGATCGAAGCTTCGACCGCCGCGAAGCCGTAATGACTTGCCGAGGACAGCAGCGACAGGTCGGAATGCTCGTTCACCGCGAACGTCCGGTCCAGGCCGGTGCCGTGGAGCATGAAGGACGGCAGATGATGCGCGTAGATCGAATAGAAGTCGAAGCCGAGCGGCGCGAGCCGCCGAATCTCTTCGGGTTTCGCCTCTTCGGCGCTTCCGGCCGGAACGATCCCGAGCGGTCCTTCGAACAGCCCCCGAATCTCGCGAAACGTCATCTCATACTCGTCAAGGTCCCCGAACCGATTGCCGCTCGCCCGATGCCCGACGTTCATGTGCGCCTTGAGCCCGTCCGCGCCTTCCTCCAGCGCCGCGCGGGCCAATGCCGCGTCGTTGGCGGGCAGGCTGACGATCAGCGTCAGTTTCCGCGAATTCAGAATGTTTTGCAGCCTTGCCATAATCGTTCCTCCCGGCAAAAGGAAACGGTTCGACCCAGAATCTTCGAACCGTCGTCCCGTTCTCGAATTATTGCGCCTGCATGATGGCGTTCACTTCTTCGGCAATCTTCTTCAGGTTGTCCTCCGCCGGCGCCACCTTGCCGAACAGACGATCGAAGCCCTGGAGGATCGCATTGTCGATGTTCTGCCAGCGGACGTGACCCGGAAGAATGCGCGCCTTCGGCATCTCGTCGATAACCGCTTGAAGAATATGTTCCTTGCTTGGGTTGTTCGGCTGGTTAATGAACTCGTCGGAGTTCAGCACCGTCGTGCGCGGCGGCACGAAGTACGTCGAAGTCGCCTGAACGCCTTCCTGGCTCGCGAAGTACTTCAGGAGCTTCTTCGCTTCCTCCGGGTGCTTGCTGTCGTTGAACAGCGCGTAACCGGCCTGGCCGAGCATCGGCACGCTTCCTTGCGAGCCGGACGGCGTCGGCGCGATGCTCCATTCGAAATCTTTGATCTCCCTGGCTTTGGACACGTAGCTGTATACATCGAAGAACATGGCCACGTTGCCGGCGTCGAAGCTGACCTGCTCGCCCGCCTTCGGATGCGATTCGTCCGTGAACATCATCCGCTCGAGCATCTGGAACGTCTCCACCCCGTACTGGTCGTTCCAGGTGAATTCCGTAATCTCTTTATTGAACGGACCGCTGCCGTTGGACCAGGAGTAGGAGGACAGCGTCACCCAGTTCTTCCAGTCGCGAAAGAAGTTCGCCCCGTACACGCGGTTTTGCGCGTCCTTGCTGGCGATCGCTTGGGCGGACTTCTCGAACTCCGCCCAAGTCCATTTCCCTTCCTTGGCCAGCGTATTCGGATCGGTCAGGCCCGTCTTGTCGAACAGCGTCTTGTTGTAGAATAGGACGACCGGCGGCGTGGAGAACGGCAGCCCGAGCAGCTTGTCGCCGTCGCGGAACAGATCGAGCGTGCTCGGAATGAAGTCGCCCAGATTAAATTCCGCGTCGTCCTTGAATTCCGATACGTCGGCAAGAATGCCGTTGTCCATAAATTGCGGCACCATGCGTTCCGCCACCCAAGCGACGTCCGGGAGCGACTTGCCGGCGGCCAACACGGAAATTTTCTGCTGGTAATCGGCGAAAGGAACGGATTCCATCGTCACGCGAATGCCCGGATTTTCCTGCTGGAAGCCGTCGATCAGTTTGTTGTACACGTCCATGTGAGCCTGATTGCCCCACATCATGAACTTCAGTTCGACTTCTCCCTTTTGTCCCGAACCGTTGCTCGCTTCCGCGCCGGATCCGGCGCTTCCGGAGGAGCCGGAATTGCTGCAGCCGATTGTAAACGCAACCATTAGCGTCAGCGGTATCGCCAGCTTTGCTTTTTTCATGTCCATCCCCCTAAGTTAAGTAATGAATCGCCCTTCACCATTGAGTATAGCGGGGGAGCGGGGCCTGCCTAAATCACGCCGGTTCAAGAAATAGTACGGTTTTTTTATACCTTGTCGTCTATCGTCACGTCCGGGCCGGGCTGACCGTAGCGATCCCGGTATTCCCCCGCCGTCGCTCCGACCTGCTGCTTGAATACGAGCATAAAATGCTTCGGGCTTTGATGTCCGGACAGGCGCGCCACGTCGTAGATTTTCAGACGCGTATGGGCCAGCAGCCATTTGGCGCGCTCCATGCGGGCCTCCGATACGTATTCCGAATAATTCGTCCCCGTCTCCGCCTTGAACAGTTGGCTGAGATAGGTCGCGTTCAGATGAACGCTGCCCGCGACGGTCTGCAGGCGCAGGTCGCCGTCGATGTGCAGCTTGACGTACTCTTTCACATCACGGATGATTTTCCTCGCGTCTCCGCCCGGCGCGGGCGCCTCGCTACGCTCCGTCCCCGGCTGCGGCGGGACCGATATGCCGCGCTCCCGATCGAGCGCCAGCTTGATCTTGTCCAGCGCGGCGACCAGCTCCAGCCGTTCGATCGGCTTGAGCAAATAGCTGCATACGCCGTAAGAGATCGCCTTCTTGGCGTACTCGAACTCGCCGTATCCGCTAATGATGACGACGGGCAGGCTCGGATACATCTCCCTGACCTGCGCCACCATCGTCAGCCCGTCCATCTCCCTCATCCGAATGTCCGTAATGAGCAAGTCCGGCAGCTCGCGTTTGAGATACTCCAGCGCTTCCACTCCGCTGGCTGCTTCGCCTGTCACTTCGAAATGGCGCGTCGACCGCCCGATCAGTTCCCTGAGCCCTTGGCGGATGACGGTTTCGTCCTCCACGAGCAGCACCTTATACATTCGCTTCTCCCCCCGTCTCCTCAAGCCGTATCGCGATCGTGACGGTCAGCCCCGTGCCGGGGCTGCCGTCTACCGTCAGCTCGCCTTTATCCCCGTAAATCAGCATAATCCGTTGCGCGATATTGGACAGCCCGAGGCCGCCGCCGTCTTCCCGCTGCCACCCTTGATAGGAAGGAGGCGTGCGCAGCTGCTCGTTCAGCTCCGCGATCTCCTGCTCCGGCAGCCCTTTCCCGTCGTCTCTGACCGTAATCAGCAGAACGTCCCCGATCCGCAGCGCGGATATCCAGACCGTTCCCCCGCGCTCCGCCCCGTCGATTCCGTGATACACCGCGTTCTCCACGAGCGGCTGCAAAATCAGCTTCGGAACGACGATCAAGTTGGCCTCTTCTTCGATGTCGTACTCTACCCTCAGCCGCTCCCCGTACCGGAGCTGCTGAATGCGAACGTAAGACTGCACGAAACGGATTTCCTCGTACAGCGGCACAAGCCGGTCGACTTTGTCGATCGTATATCTGAGCAGCTTGCCGAGCGCGGACACCATGTCGGACACTTCCGCGTTGTTGCCGCGGATCGCCATCATGCTGATCGATTCCAGCGTATTGTAGATGAAGTGAGGATTGATCTGGCTTTGCAGGGCCGACAGCTCCGCCTCCTTCTCCCGCAGCCCGACAATGAAAACCTCGTTGAACAGCCGGTTGATTTCCTCCGTCATCTTGTTGAAGCCGCGTCCCAGCTGGCCGAACTCGTCCTTGCCGTAGACCTCGATTCTGCGATCGAAATTGCCCTGCTCGACGCGTATCATGTTCTTCTTCAGCTCGATCAAAGGCCGGGTCACCCGGTAGGACACGATAACCGCGAGCACGGTAACGACAGCGACGCACAGCAGCGCGAACCATAACGTAAACGTCCGAAGCTCGCGCGACTCCTTCTGGATCACGTTGATCGGCGTCAGGCCGATGACCGACAAGCCGGAAAAGCCGGAATGGTGCTGGACGTACAAGTAGATCTGGCCGCCCAGCTCGATTTTCTGATTGCTTCCGTACGGCTGCGGCGGGTTAATCCGGAGTAGTTCGTCGTAGACGGACGGATCGCTGTCGGATTTGCGCTCGAACAGCAGCCTCTTCTGATTGTCCATCACGATCAGATTAGCGTCCTGCTCGAAGTTCAGCGTGGACAGGATGTCGCGTAAAGCGTCCAGCTTAATATCGATGAGAATATAGCCGAGCTGGCGTAAAGTTTCGGGGTCTCGGATCATCCGCCCGACCGAGATGTACGGGTCCGTAGGCTTGGCGCTATAATAGGACGGGTGATGCGGCGGAATAAGCACCCAGGCTCCGTCCGATCGAACAACCTCGTCGAACCAATCGTCCTGCCGACCGTCCCACACCGAATCGACGGCCATCGCATCGACGTTAGAGAAAAAAATGCCGCTGTTGCTGACCAGATGAATGCCGCGGATTTCCGTTCTGTCATAAGCGTTGGCCGATGTGTACAGCTTCATTTTCAAATAGTCGTCCGACGAAGCCCATGTGGCCGAGCCCATTGCTCCGTCGTATTTACTCAAGATCGACAGCACCGCCTGGTCGTACAGCGGCATCATCGACAGCCTCTCGAAATCTTTCAGCAGCCGGTCGAGGTTGGCGTTGATCTGCCGTACGATATCGACGGTAAACTGCTCCGTCTTCTGATCGACCGTGTCCGAGAATTTCCGATAGGTGAAGACTCCCTGAAGGCTTAACGGAAGCAAAATGAGCACCATGAATAGGAGCAGCAGCTTCGTGCGCAAATTCAAATCTCTGGAAAACCCCGTCGTCCGCTGAACCATATCGTCTGCCCCTTATCGCTGGTTTCTATTTTTGTATGCGCTTACATAAAGCGGTGCCTGGAGTATTCTATTATAACTGTGAACGGAAGAAAAGATATCCCTTGCATTCAGGAAAAGGTACGGGATTTTGAGGGAGCGCGCAAAAACGGCCCCCGCCCTCCAAAGAGGAAGCGGAAGCCGTCTGCTAAGCAGCTTGCTTATACCGATTAAGGCTGTGCGTCGCCAGGCCGGTTCAGACCGTCATGCAGCGCATCCAGCAGCCGGTGCGTTTTGTCGCAGCTATACTCCCAAAACATAATGCCGGCCAGCCCTTCGCTGCGGATATATTCACACTTATGGCGGAGCGACTCCTCGTCGTCGTACGTAATGAAGCTGTCCCCGTCGAACAGGTACGGAGCTTTCGCTTCTTCGTCCCAGTAGCGGACGAAGCCGCTGCGTCCGATATAGTCGGTGTGCAGCCGGGTGTAATCGGGACCGTAGCCGCCCGAAGAGGCGGTCATCTGGTGCAGCCCGGCGTTGCGGTCGGGCACCCCCTGCCACATGCGCGAGTAGAACGCCGCCCCGATGACGATCTTCTCCGGCGGCACGCCGGCCTCGCGGAACAGGCGGACGGAGGCGTCCACGCTGATCCGGAACAGATCTCCGGTCGGTGTGTACAGGTTCGTATGGTGGCCGGTCAGCGTCTGGAAGCCGCCGCGCATGTCGTACGTCATGAGCTGAATGAAATCCAGGTACGGATGCACTTTGTCCATCTCGGTACCGTCGATATAATAGCGGTCCGCGCCCGCAGCGATCGTGAGCAGGTAATGCCGCCCGGAGGCGGCTCCTTCGCGGTCGAGCGCTTCTCTCATCTCGCGCAGCAGCAGCGTAAAATTCGTCTTGTCATCGGGAGATGCGGCAATGCCCGCCTCGGCATAGCACGGATACTCCCAATCGAGGTCGATGCCGTCCAGCGGCAAGCTGCGCAGCAGGTTCGCTGCCGACTGCGCCATGCTGGCCCGCCCTGCGGCGGTCGCAGCCGCCTCGGAGAAACCTCCCGCGCCCCAGCCCCCGACGGACAGCAGAATAAGCAAATCCGGGTTGGCGGCCTTTAGCTCCGGCAGACGGTTCAAATACCGTAAATGATCGACCCGGATTTCGTCGTCCCGCACATGGCCGAACGCCACGTTCAGATGGGTCAGCTTTCTCGCATCCTCGTCCGTAACCGAGGGCAGCGCCTCGTCCCCGGCATAGCCGGCCAAAATCCACTGTCGCTTCATCGCGTTCACTTTCCTTTCTATACCTTCGGTGTAATCGCCAGCGTGACGATGCGATAGGGAGCGATCCGGATGGCCGAGCCGGAATCGAGCGTCTCCCCGCGCCGCTCCAGCACGTCGCTCATCGCCAATCGCTCGTGCGCGAAGACGGGCTCGACAGCAAGCTCCGTTTGCTTGTCGCTCCAGTTATACCATCTGACGACGACGTCCCCCGTATCCTCGGAGACTTTACACGCCGAAAGCGCCAGATCGCGCCCGCTCCACTCCAGCCAGCTGTGGCAAGGCGGAACCTCTCCGCCGTGAACGTCCGTCGTTCCGACATACAGCGGCGTCTGGAAAAGATAAGCCTCGGCGTAAGCGTCCGTACGTTGCCCGCCTCCTCCATGGGGAACAATCATCAGCTCCGCGGCATGAGGGCCGGGACATTGGGCTTCCGGCGTCGGGAATAAGCCCCAGTCTCCCAACTCGCCGACCGACCGCAGCAGCGTCACGGCAATCGTATGGCGGCCGTCGCGCAGCACCTCGTACTCGTTCAGTCCTTTGCTCGCGATCGTAAGGCCTGCCTCTTCGTCGTGCAGGCTGACGAAAGCCTGCTGATGATGGCAGTAGCTCGGATTGCGCCATTCCGCGGCCGGCTCGTTGTCCCGCCGCGCCGCCTCGAAGATCGAATCGGCATAATGGACGCCGGTGTTCAGATCGGTCGGGAACAGCATGCGGACGCGATGGTCGCGGGCCGTATTGTCGAACTCGGCGCGCACGCGCAGTCCGCGGCCGCCTCTCTCCAGCCGGACGATCGTGCGAAGACGCAGCGTCACCGTCCGCTCCGCGCGGACGGAGCGGCGTCCGGTGAACCAGATCAGCTCCTC
>NZ_JBEPYQ010000138.1:0-15448 GCF_041641335.1 Cohnella sp.
AGCCTGATTGCCGAGGAGGCGCGGGTTCCCGTCATCGTGGATGCGGGCCTGGGCTCTGCCGGAGACGCCGCTCAGGCGATGGAGCTGGGAGCGGACGGCATTCTCGCCAATACGCCCGTCTCCAAAGCGGTGGACCCGGTGGCGATGGCGCGGGCGATGAGGCTGGCGATCGAAGCGGGGCGGTTGTCCCGGTTGGCCGGACGCATCCCCCGGAAGCGTTACGCCTCAGCCAGCAGCGAACCGGGGGGACGGCTGTTCATACCCGAAGCTTGGGAGGGGAAAACGTGAGCGGAGCGCCGGAAGGAAACGTGGAAGCGAAGCCCGCAACGAAGGTGGCGATGTCTGCTCAATCGGCAGGGCTTGTAGAGTCGGCGCGAGCAGCAGGGTTTGTGGAGCCGGCACGATCGGCGTTTGCGAAGTCTGCGCAATCGGCAGAGGTGCTGATCCTCGGAGGGGGTATCATCGGCCTGTCCAGCGCCTGGGAGGCAGCCAAGCGGGGCTTTCGCGTCACGGTGTTGGAAGCGGAAGAGTTCGGCGGTCAAGCCTCCGGAGCGGCCGCGGGGATGCTGGCGCCGTTCTCGGAAAATCCCGAAAGCTCTGACGCGTTTTTCCAACTGTGCGCAGACAGCCATTCGCGATATGAGAACTGGGTTCGCGAGCTTGAGGAGCTGACGGGTCATTCGGCCGAACTGCGACGCAGCGGGAGCCTGAACGTCGCGTTTCACGAGGCGGATTTCCTGTCTCTGCGAGCCAGGCTCGAGTGGCAGAGCCGATACAGCGCCGGATTCGAGCTGCTTGGCGCATCGGAGCTGCGCCGTTTGGAGCCCGAGTTGTCCGAACAGGCGTTAGGGGCGCTTTATTGTCCCGGCGAGAGCCATGTGTTCGCTCCGAAGCTGGTCGGAGCGCTAGAGGAAGCGTGCCGCCGGGCGGGCGTCCGACTCGTCGCCCGTGCCGGACGCGTTATAGGCTTGGCGCGTGTAGCCGGAGCGGGCGTCTCCGTCCGAACCGCGGGCGCGGGAAGCTGGCAGGCGGATCGGGTCGTCGTATGCGCCGGAGCTTGGAGCGGATTCGTGCGGGAGTGGCTGCCCGTCGACGTGCCGGTTCATCCGATCCGGGGACAGATCTGCGCTTATGACGGGAAGGGCGGCCGCGTGCGTCATCTGATTTTCACCAGCCAAGCGTACTGGGTCGGCAAAAAAGACGGAAGCCTTGTATGCGGAGCCTCCGAAGATGTCGCCGGTTTTGAGCGGAGCGTTACGGAACAGGGCATCGGACGGCTGACGCGCTGGAGCGGCCGCGCGCTTCCGTTCCTGGGCGACGTCGCTCCCTCGCGGGGCTGGGCCGGCTTGCGGCCCGCGACTTTGGACGGCTGGCCGCTGATCGGCTCCGTCACCGGCGTCCCGGAGCTGATGCTGGCGTGCGGTCATTATCGCAACGGCATTTTGCTAAGTCCGGCGACGGCGGCTCTAGTTGGAGACCTGCTAGAAGGGAAATGCGACGGATACGGGAAAGCCTTCGGGATCGAGCGGTTCTCTCCTGCCTGGAAGAGGAGAGGATTCGGATGAGCGTTCCCGTGCGTCCGTCCGGCGAAGCTCCATCCTCTCGCCGCCCGCGGGTTTTGACGGTCGCCGGCTCGGATTCGGGCGGAGGAGCGGGCATTCAGGCGGATCTGAAGACGTTTCAGGAGCTTGGCGTATACGGGATGAGCGTCGTGACGGCGGTGACGGCGCAAAACAGCTTAGGGGTGCAGCGCGTGGAGGCGGTCTCCCCGGATATGGTGGAAGCGCAGCTCGAAAGCGTGCTGTCCGACATCGGGGCCGATGCCGTCAAGACGGGAATGCTGCCCCAGTCGGCCCATATCGAAGCGGCGGCGAGTTCTTTTGCGCGGCATCGGGTCAAAAGGCTTGTCGTCGATCCGGTAGGCGCCGCTTCGGACGGCTCGACGCTCATGGACGACGGAGCGTTCGAAGCGATGAAGCGCCTGCTGCTGCCGATGGCGGAAGTCGTCACGCCAAACCTGCCGGAAGCTTGTCGACTGCTCGACGTCCGTTCCGACGACATTCGAACGGTTGCGGATATGGAACGATTGGCGAAGCGGCTGCTCGCGTTGGGCGCACGGCGTGTGTTTCTTAAGGGCGGCCACAGGGCGGGAGCGGAAGCCGTCGACGTATTCGTCTCCGCGGAACGGCCAGACGAAACGCGGTTGTTCGCGGGTCCGCGCTATCCGACTCCCCATACGCACGGAACGGGCTGCACGACGGCGTCCGCCATCGCGGCCCTTCTGGCGAAAGGGGCTCTGCCGGAGGAGGCATGCCTAGAAGCAAAGGCGTTCGTGACCGCGGCGATTTCGGAAGCTTTTTCAATCGGGGGAGGCACGGGGACTCTCTGGCACGGCGCATTTGCGAAAAAGCGGCTGGTTTTGCGTTAATCGGCTTGATTGCGGTTCCCTGCCAAAACGGGGAATGTCCTTTAGGTCACATTTTTGACCTTTTGGGACATTCCCCGTCGGCGTTGCTGGGTTATTGCATCGACCGGAAGTTGGCGCTCGAGCCGGGGGAATTGTAGCTGTTCATCGGCTGAGCGAAGCCTTGATTCATCGGTTGGGAGGCGCTCGATTGGGTGATGGAGGCGTTAAACTGCAGATGCGCCATTTGCTCGATTTGCCTGCACAGGTTGGATACTTGGTTCAATTGCTGAATGGCGGTTTGATGCCCTTGCAGCGCGGTTTGGATCATCTGGGCGGCTCTTTGCTCTCTTTGGGCCAGCTCTTCCAGACGCTGCGCGTTTTGCTGCTCCTGCTGCAGAAGCATTTGGTAATTTTGGCTGGCTTGCTGCGTTTGATGGATCAACTGCTGAACGATCTGTTCGCACTGATGTAAGGACTGACTCCATTGCGGATTGGCGTAGTTCATAGTAAAACCCTCCTCTGGAATAGTGAACCGGATTTAGGTTTCCTTGAGCCCGAAGATTTATTCGCGCGAGATCGGGAATAAACGGAGGGCAGGGAACGAACAATACCGGAAAAAAGCGGAGAAGGTGGCAAAATGAAATTTGTGCTGAAGTGGCTGCTCAACGGGGTTATCGTAGTGACGATGCTGATGTACTATGCGGAGGTTTCTTTTATCAACGCGGCGCTTACAGCGACCGTGCTTACTTTGATCGCATACTTCGTGGGAGATCAAATGATTTTGCGCGCTACGAACAACGCGGTTGCAACGATCTCCGACGCCGTTCTTGCGTTCGCCGTGCTTTGGGGAGCCGCCTATATGATGGACTGGCCTTTAAGCTTTGGAGAAGCGCTTATCATTACGGCGATTCTTGGCATTGCCGAATGGTTCCTGCATCGTTACGTGTTTCGTTCGAACCTTGCCGTTCGCGCGTAATCAGGTATAATTGTGCGAGAATCGGCTTGCTTGCAGTCTCCTGATCCCCTATAATGGTCAATAAATGCACAAATGCGACGATGGAGAAAAGTAAGCAGTGCCTTCTTACAGGGAGGGAGCGCCGAAGATTGCGAGCGTTCCTAAGAAATCAGGCTGCCGAAGTTCGCTCCGGAGCAGATCTCTGAACGTTCGGCTGCGGCCGTCCAGTAGGAGATACCGGCTTGCGGCCCGTTACGCCGCGTGAAGCGGGAATGTCCAAGCGCCGGCAAGGCGCGGTCCGAATGCGGACAGGGGCGTTCCAACAAGGGTGGTACCACGGTCTTTTCGTCCCTTACGGGAGAGAAGGCTTTTTATTTTGTCGCGAGAAGGAGAATGGTGATGAAGGAACGATTAGAGGCTTTGCGGAGCGAAGCGCTGGATAAGCTGCAAACCGTGGCGGACGCCGCCGCGCTGAACGATCTCCGCGTGCATTATTTGGGCAAGAAGGGGCAGCTTACCGAAATTTTGCGCGGCATGGGCTCGCTCAGCGCCGAGGAGCGCCCGATCATCGGGCAGGTCGGCAACGAGGTTCGCGCGGCGATCGAAGCCGTTATCGCGGAGAAGCAGGAAATCTTCGATCGGGCGGCGACCGCTCACCGTCTGCAAGCCGAGACGATCGACGTTACGCTGCCGGGCAAAAAGTCCGCCGTCGGCGCCGTTCACCCGTTGAACAAAATCGTCGAGGAAATTGAAGACATTTTCATCGGGATGGGTTATACGGTGGCGGAAGGCCCGGAGGTGGAGACGGACTTCTTCAACTTCGAAGCGCTCAATCTGCCGAAAAATCACCCCGCGCGCGACATGCAGGATTCCTTCTATATTACGGACGAGATTTTGCTGCGCACGCAGACGTCGCCGGTACAGATTCGCACGATGAAAGCGATGAACGGCCGGACGCCGGTCAAAGTCATCTGTCCGGGCAAAGTATATCGCCGCGACGACGACGATGCGACGCATTCGTTCATGTTCCATCAGATCGAAGGACTGGTCATCGGGCCGAACATTCGCATGAGCGACTTGAAAGGGACGCTGCTGCAATTCGTCCGGGAAATGTACGGCTCGCAGATGCAAATCCGCCTGCGCCCAAGCTTCTTCCCGTTCACGGAGCCGAGCGCGGAGGTCGACGTCACCTGCGCCCAATGCGGCGGCAGCGGCTGCCGGATGTGCAAGCATACCGGCTGGATCGAAATTCTCGGCTGCGGCATGGTGCATCCGAAGGTGCTCGAATACGGCGGCTACGATCCGAAGGAAGTAACCGGCTTCGCGTTCGGCATGGGCGTGGAACGGATCGCGCTGCTGAAATACGGCATTGACGACATCCGTCATTTCTACGCGAACGATACGAAGTTCTTGAGCCAGTTCGCCAAAATATAACGCGATAAAAATTACGATAAAAACGAGGGGAGTTTCCCATGAACGTATCCTATCGGTGGTTATCCGATTATATCGATTTGAGCGGCATTCCCGCCGAGCAACTGGCGGAGATGATGACGCGGGGAGGCATCGAGATCGATTCCGTGCCGTCTCGCAATGCGGGCGTTACCGGCGTAGTCGTCGGCTATGTGAAAAAGAGAGAGAAGCATCCCGACGCGGATAAGCTGAGCGTCTGCACCGTCGACGCCGGAACGGGCGAAGACCTGCAGATCGTCTGCGGCGCGTCGAACATCGGCGCGGATATGAAGGTGCCGGTTGCCGTCGTTGGCGCGAAGCTGCCGGGAGGCCTGAACATCAAGCGCGCGAAGCTGCGCGGCGTGGAATCGCAGGGCATGATCTGCTCGGCTCGTGAGCTCGGCATCAACGACAAGCTGCTGCCGAAGGAGCAACAAGAAGGCATTCTCGTGCTCCCACCCGAGACCGAGATCGGACGTGACATCCTCGACGTGCTTGCGCTGGACGACTCGATCCTCGAGCTCGACCTGACTCCGAATCGTTCGGACTGCCTCAGCATGCTCGGCGTGGCCTACGAGGTGTCGGCGCTGACCGGCCGTCCGCTGAATTTGCCCGATCCGGCAAAAGACATTTATTCGGCTGCGGAAATCACTTCGGATTATGTCCGGGTGTCGATCAGCTCTCCGGAGCATTGCTCGCTGTACACCGCCCGCTACATTAAAGGAGTCAAGGTCGCCCCTGCGCCGCAATGGATTCAGAATCGTCTGATCGCTGCGGGCGTAAGGCCGATCAACAACATCGTCGACATTACGAACTATGTCATGCTGGAATACGGCCAACCGCTGCATGCGTTCGACGCAGGCAAGGTAGCCGGCGGACGCATCGACGTTCGTCTGGCGCAGGCCGGCGAGACGCTCGTGACGCTCGACGATCAGGAGCGCAAGCTGGAGCCGCACATGCTCGTCATCGCGGACGCGGAGAAGGCGATCGGCTTGGCCGGCGTAATGGGCGGCGCGAACTCCGAAGTGTCCGAGGGCACGACGGACATCATTCTGGAATCGGCGAAATTCGACGGCAGCACGGTTCGACGCACTTCGCGCCAGTTGGGCTTGCGTTCGGAGGCGTCCGCCCGGTTCGAGAAGGAAGTCGATCCGGACCGGGTCCGCGCGGCGCTGGATCGCGCTGCGGGATTGATTGCCCGTTATGCGGAAGGACTTGTGACGGAGGGCGTCGCCGAAGCGGAAGTGTCCGCGAAGCAGCCGGCCGTCATCGATCTGTCCCTCTCCCGCGTGAACGGCATGCTCGGAACGGAGCTGTCTTCGCTGGAGATCAAGACGATTCTGTCCCGGCTGCAATTCAAGGTTGAGGCAAGCGGCGACGATATCTGGAAGGTCACCGTTCCTTCGCGGCGCGGGGACATTTCCCGCGACGTCGATCTCGTGGAGGAGATTGCGCGTCTGCACGGCTATGACGAAATTCCGACGACGCCGATCGAAGGCCCGACGACACCGGGCTCCCTGACGAAGCCGCAAGCGATTCGCCGCGTATTGCGGACGATTCTGACCGGCTCGGGACTGCACGAGGCGATCAGCTATTCCGTAACCTCGCTGCCGAGAACGGAGCTGTTTGCGGAGCTGGCGGCCGGCGCCAAGCCGATCGCGCTGGCAATGCCGATGAGCGAGGAGCGCAGCGTGCTTCGCACGACGCTCATTCCAAGCTTGCTGGAGGCGGCTGCCTATAACCTGAATCGGAAAAACAACGATGTCGCCCTGTTCGAAATCGGCAACGTCTATCACACGGACGAAACGACGCTGACGAGACTGCCGAACGAGAAGCCGAGAGCGGCGCTGCTGCTGCTGGGCAACCGCCGTACCGCGGCATGGAACCGTACTGCGGAGTCTGTCGATTTCTATGATGCGAAGGGCATTCTGGAGCAAGCGTTCGACCGGCTCGGTCTGACGGGACGCATCTCCTATGAAGCCGCTCAGCCGGCGGGCTTCCATCCGGGCCGCACGGCCGCGGTCGTCATTCGCACGGAGCGCGGCAGCGAGACGATCGGCTACGTCGGCCAGGTGCATCCGGAGACGCAGCGCGAGTTCGATCTGCCCGATGCGTATGTGGCCGAGCTTGAGCTGGAGCCGATCTACGAATATGCGGATGCGAGCATCGAGTACCGCATCCTGCCCCGTTATCCGGCGATCGAGCGCGATATCGCGGTCGTCGTGGATCGGAGCGTCGCAGGCGGAGCGCTGACGGAGACGATCGCCGTTTCCGCCGGAGAGCTGCTGGAGTCCGTGAAGGTGTTCGACGTGTATACCGGAGAGAGAATCGGCAGCGACAAGAAGAGCGTTGCTTTGGCGCTTGTCTACCGTCACGCGGAACGTACGCTGACGGACGAGGAAGTCGGAGAGGCGCATGCTCGCGTGCTTGCGCAGCTGGAACAATCTTACGGCGCGGAACTTCGGAAATAGGCAGGAAACGATAAGGGAGGCAGCGAATACATCTAGACGCCGGTTGGCGGAAGATGGTTCGCTGCTTTTGTTACATACCATTACTACGAATGCAATGGGAGGATCACGCCGTGAGCAGTCAGGATAAAACGCGTGTCACCGTTGACATATATGGAACGCAGTATACGATAACGGGACATACAAGCACGGAGTATATGAAAAGGGTAGCCGGAATCGTCAACGATCAGATGAATAAGGTGAACGTCGGTTACCCAAAGCTCGATCTGCCGAAGTTGGCCGTGCTCGCAGCCGTGAATATTGCGGACGAGCTTCTTCGCTTGCGGAGGGAGAACGAGCAGTTACTGAAAACCGAGCATGACCAGCAGCTTCGGATCGAAGAGCTGGAAAGCGCCCGGTCTTCGTTGTCGCAAGAGCTCGAAGGCTTGAAGGAGCGATCCGCGCTGGAGCTGGAGGCGGTCAAGTCGCGAGCGGCCGAAGAGCTGGGGACAGCGAGAACGGAGAGCGAAGCGAAGCTGGAAACGGCGCGATCGGAGGCCGATGCGCAACTGGAGGCCGCGCGAGCGGAAGCGGAGGCGAAGCTGGAAGCCTTCAGGTCCGAATCCGTCAAGGAGTTGGAGGCTGCTCGGGAGCAAGCCGCAGCCGAGCTCGCATCCGCGAAGGCGCAATTCGCTTCCGAGTTGGAGGAGCTGAGGCTGAACTCCGAGTTGGAGGTTGCCCTTGCGGAAACCGCGCTCGAAACCGCCAGGAAAGAGGCGGCAAGCGAGCTGCAAGCGGTCAGGACGCAAGCCGCAGAAGAGTTGGCGCAAGCGGAAGCCCAGGCGGAGCAGCGTCTGACAAGCTTGAGAGCGAGCTTAAACGCGGAGATGGAGCGGCGGAAGCAGGCTGCTGCGCAAGCGTTGCAGGCGGTTAAAGCACAAGCGGCGTCGGAGCTGGAGCAAGCCGAGTCGAAGGCGGAGCAGCGTCTGGCGAGTATGAAGGCGGGCTTGAACGCGGAGCTTGAGCGGCAGAAGCAAGCGGCGGCGCAAGCACTGCAGGCCGCCAAGACCCAAGCGGCATCGGAGCTGGCACAGGCCCAAGCGGAAGCGGAAAAGCAACTGGCGAGCTCGATAGAGCTAAGCGAAGAGCTTGAGCGGCTGAAGCGGGAGGCCGAGGAGCTGGCGCTTGTTAAAGCGCAAGCCGAAGCGGATTTGCAGGCAGCGAAGCAGCAAGCCGAAGCCGATCGTCAGGCACTGGAGAGGAAAGCGGCTTCCGAGCTCGAAGAGGCGAAGCTGGAGGCTGAACTTGAACTCGAACAAGCGAAGCTTGACGCCGACAATGCTCTGGAGGCTGCTCGGCGAGAAGCGAAGCGGAGTGCGGCCGACGAGCTTGCTAAGCTGGAAGAGGCTCTAGCCGGTGAAAAAGCGAACGCAGCCGCGGAGTTGGCAAGAGCGAGGGCTGAAGCGGATAGTCGATTAGCGGAAGAGCTGGCGAAAATAAAAGCCCATGCAGCTGCCGAACTTCAAGAGCTGGAGGCGATGTACTCCGAGGAACTGGAAGCCGTCAAGGCGGAACTCGAGACATTGGCTTCCGAGCAAAGCAAATGGCGCTCCAAAGAGAAGGAGTGGCAGCAGCTGCGCGAACGGCTTGAGAGCGACGCGGAGCGATGGGCCGCGGAAGCGGAAGACCAGAGGAAAACCGTCCTCGAACAGCAGGAGATGCTGCAGGAAGTGGAAATGCAAACGACGGAGCGTTTCGACAAGCAGCAGGAAGCTTTGGAAGAAGCGCTGCGGGAAAAAGAAGAGCTGGCCCGTGAGCTCTCCGAGCGGGACGATCAGGAACGGAGTTGGAGCGAGACGATTCGCGAGCTTCGGGAGAGTCTGTCTGAGTCTCAGCAGAATCAGCAAGCTGCCGCCGGCAGAATCCGTGAGCTGGAAGAGCGGGTCGCCGAGCTGGATCGCTCCCGTGCGGCGCTTGGCGAGGCTGCAGAGCGGGCGGAGCGTGAATTGGAAACGGCGCTCGCGGAAGCCGCCGCGGCTCCTTCCCGGGAAGCGGACGCTGCTGCCCTGGACGAGCTGCTCGAACAAGCCGCGCTGGGCACAAGGCTTCGCGCGGAGCTGGAGCAGCTCCAAGCCGAGCATTCCAAGCTGAACGAAGAGTACAGAAAGCTTCAAAACGAGTACAACGAATGGATCGACATGCTTGAACAAGAATAACTAACCGCAGAGCATGCGAAAAAAAGGCGATTGATTCGGGTTTCTATCCGAATCAATCGCCTTGAACTGCTTAAGGGGTTAGCTTAATGAAATTAGCTTACGACAATCTTCGCGATCATGTCCGAGTGGCCTTGTCCGCACATAATGCTGCACCGGACTTCGTAGGTGCCCGCAGGCAGAGTGATCACTTTCGACTTGTTGCCCCTGATCGCGATGTCTTGTCCGACGACTTCGATTCCGTGGGCTCCGCTCAAGTTTTCCAGCGTTAATTTGACGGGCGTGTCCTTCGGCAAAGCGTATTCTTTCTGGTCGAACTCCCAGTTACTCGCTTTTATAACGACCTCTTGGGAATAAGTTTCCTCGCTAGCCGAAGAGTTATTCCCGGATTTTGTATCGTTGCCCCCGCATGCCGATAAAACGAGAACCAATGCCGCCAGGGTGAGGAAATAGGCGATTTTTCTTTGCATGTCATCCGACCTCCGTACCGATAAAATGGCGGGCGGTTTATCTCTCTATCCGATTCCGCCTGCACACCATTGTACCATAAGGTCGTCGGCGCCTATTCCCTAATCTATGGCAGAGTCATGACATTATTCTAAAAAGGGAAAAGCGTACCGAACGCACGCAAGGCCTCTTCGCCGGTAACGAGGAGGCCTTGCGCTTCATTTCGTCAGCTTCTTTGCTTGCCGGCTTCGTACGGGGATGCGATCGGAATGAACAAATCGATAATCCCGATCACGAGAGCCGCCAACAACGAGCCGATAATCGTCACTTCGACGTGACCGACGACGAACTGAGCTAGCCAGATTACAAGGGCGCTGCTCAGGAATCCGACGATTCCCCGTCCGAACGGAGTGACTTTTTTACCGAAGATTCCTTCGATGATCCACCCCAGCACGGCGATGACGACTGCGAGCATAAGAGCGCTCCAGAATCCGCCTACGGAAAATTGAGGGACGAGCCAACCGACGACCATCAAAACGATGGCTGCGACGATGAAGCGAACGATCGTGCCGATGACATTCATTTTTTCGACCTCCTTTGGATGTAGTTTATCCCGAGATTCGATCCCTATGAGTCGACGGCAAAAAAGTCGAAAAATCCGTTGCTTTCGCATGGATGAAGGATTCGGCTATAATAAAGGCGAAGGAGATGACAATTGCCGTGAACGAGAAGGCTTTACATACACTTGAATACGATAAAATCATTCGCCGGCTGGCGGGGCTCGCTTCGACCAGCTTGGGCAAAGAAGAAGCGGAGAAACTGACGCCCAGCCGCGAGCTGGCGATCGTAAAGCGCCGGCTGGCTGCCACGGAGGAAGCGTCTAAAGCCGTCAGTCTGAAAGGGACGCCGCCTTTCGGAGGGATTACGGACATTCGTTCTTCCCTCCAGCGCGCCAAGCTTCAGGGAATGCTTCAGCCTCCCGAGCTGATGGAAGTCGCGCAATTTATTATGGGCTCGCGTCGGCTGAGCCGATTCATATCGTCCGCCGGAGAGGAGACGGAGCTTCCGCTGCTTTTGGATCTGTGCGAACCATTGACCGACTTCAAAGCTGTGGAGGACGAGATTCGCAGATGCATCGACGAGCAGGGAGACGTTCTCGACTCCGCCAGCCCGGAGCTGGCTTCCGTCCGCAGAGACATCCGGGTCAACGAAGGACGCGCCAGAGAAAAGCTGGAGAGCTTGATCCGTTCCTCCTCGGTTCAGAAAATGCTTCAGGAAACGTTGATCACGATGCGCAACGATCGCTACGTTATCCCGGTGAAGCAGGAGTATCGTTCTCATTTCGGAGGAATCGTCCACGATCAATCGGGTAGCGGCGCGACGCTGTTTATCGAGCCCGAAGCCGTCGTGCAGATGAACAATAAGCTTCGCGAGCTGAAGATCAGGGAGCAGAACGAGATCGAGCGCATTTTGCGCAAACTCACCGCCGAGATCGGGGAACGCGCGGATTTGCTCGCGGGCGATGCGGAAATTCTCGGGATCATTGATTTTATTTTCGCCAAAGCTTCTTTAGCGCATGCGTTATCCGCCACGCTTCCGGTCATGAACGACGAGGGCAAAATTCTTCTGCGCAGAGGCCGGCATCCGCTTCTGGACATAAAGACGGCCGTGCCGATCGATATCGAAATGGGCGAGAGCTACACCTCGATCATCGTGACCGGTCCAAATACGGGAGGGAAGACCGTTTCCCTGAAAACGATCGGATTGCTCAGCCTGATGGCAATGTCCGGTTTGTTCGTGCCTGCCGAAGACGGCAGCCGGCTTTGCGTGTTCGACGGCATTTATGCCGATATCGGGGATGAGCAAAGCATCGAGCAAAGCTTGAGCACGTTTTCCAGCCATATGACGAATCTGATTTCGATGTTGGGGCAAGTAACCAGCCGCAGTCTGGTATTGCTTGACGAGCTTGGGGCGGGTACGGATCCCGCGGAAGGCTCCGCTCTTGCTATCGCGATTTTGGAGCATCTTCAGAAGCTCGGCTGCAGGCTGATCGCGACGACTCACTACAGCGAGCTGAAGGCTTACGCCTACAATCGGGACGGTATCATCAATGCGAGTATGGAATTCGACGTGGCTACGTTGAGACCGACTTACCGTCTGTTGGTCGGCGTCCCGGGAAGAAGCAACGCATTCGCGATCGCGGAGAGGCTCGGTCTTCCGAAGAGCATTATCGATCATGCCCGTGGCGAAGTGAGCGAAGACGAATTAAAGGTCGATTCGATGATCGCTTCATTGGAGCAAGATCGCTTGCAAGCCGAAACGGAACGGCGAACTGCAGAAATGTTGCGACTTGAGACGGAGAAGTTGCGTAAAGAAATACAGGAGGAGCGCTTCAAGTTTCAGGAGCAGAGAGCGAAGCTGTTGGATGCGGCACGCGAGGAAGCGCGTCAACAGGTGACCAAAGCCCGGCGGGAGGCCGAGGAGATCATAGCCGATCTTCGCAAGCTGGCCTTGGAAGAAGGAGCATCGGTCAAGGAACATAAGCTGATCGAAGCCAAGAAGCGGCTAGAGGAAGCGATTCCCGACCCTGTCGCCAAGCCGTCTCGCCATAGCGGAACGAAGCCTGCGAAGATCGAAGCGGGAGACGAAGTGAAAGTTCACAGTCTGAACGGGCAAAAAGGGCATGTCGTCGAGCTCACAGGAAGCGGAGAGGCCGTCGTACAGCTTGGCATTTTGAAGATGAAGGTTCCTGTGGCAGATCTGGAGCCGACGCGCGCGGCTTCGGCCGGCATAGCGCCAGCGCAAGCGACAACGGTCAAACGATCCCGCGACGAGAGCATCCGCACCGAGCTGGATCTGCGAGGGATGGCGCTGGATGAGGCGATTATGGAAGTGGATCGTTTCCTTGACGAAGCTTTTCTTGGCAATCTGGGGCAAGTCTACATCATACACGGCAAAGGTACAGGCGCTTTGCGCAGCGGGGTGCAAGACTTTCTTAGGCGTCATAAGCACGTTAAAAGTTACCGGTTAGGCCAATTCGGGGAAGGCGGCGCGGGCGTATCCGTAGCCGAGCTTCATTAACGGGAGGTCTTGCGAATGCAGGATGTTGTCGATTCCATCATGTCTCAGCCTTTTCTTGCGGTATTGGCTTATTTCTCCGTAGGAATACTGGCGTTGATCGTCTTTCTCTCATGCTTCGAATGGGTGACGAAGTACGACGGATGGAAGGAAATCGGCAGAGGCAACTTGGCGGCAGCGATGGCGACCGGAGGCAAAATATTCGGAATTTGCAACATTTTCCGTTTCTCTATCGAAGCTAACGATACGATTTATCAAAGCATTCTGTGGTCGGCCGTCGGATTCGTTCTGCTGCTCGTCGCTTATTTTCTGTTCGAGTTTTTTACCCCGGTATTCCGGGTCGACGAAGAAATCGGCAAGGATAATCGCGCGGTAGGGCTGCTGTCCCTCGTGCTGTCCGTTTCTTTATCCTACATTATTGGCGCAGCCGTCATCTAAGCTCGGAGGGAACAAACGTCATGAAGTATTTGTGGGGAACTTTGCTTGTCTTGGCGATCTTGTTTATCGCGGTTGGCGTATTTTATATGATGAAGGAGGCGTAAAGCCCAAATGTCGGTCATCATTTGCCCATGGTGTCAAAGCGAAATCCTTCAAGAAGAAGGAGAAGAGCCGGAGAAAATATGTCCGGTGTGTGAAAACGAACTCGACGGCTATCGTACGCTGCAATTCAGTATCGGTGATGAAGAGGACGAAGAGGAAGAGGACAACGAGGATATTGAAGAGGAAGAGCGTTCGATTTCCATCGATGACGAGGATCTCGGTTGGCTGGACGACGAGTCGTTGGAATCGAGCGAGGATCTGGAGCGTTTCGAAGAGGGCGTAGAGTCGTTGTACGACGAACAGGAACTCGTTCCCGAATGTCCGCTTTGTCACGAGTATATGATTGAAACCGGGGAGCGTATTGTCGGAGCTTCCGAGTTCTTCCCGCGAGTTCCGGATAGTTTGGGAGAACCTTTGCTGGAAGCGCCGTTTAAATTGACGATGTACGTGTGCCCTTCTTGTTTTACCGTACATTCGTTTCTCGGCGACGAAGACCGCCAACGGCTTGTCCGCCGCATAAGTCAAAGAGATAAGGAGAACTTGGTATGACCCGCATTGTCAATTCCGTAATCGAACTGATCGGGGACACTCCTGCTGTCGCATTGCGCCGCTTGACCGGACCGGAGGACGCTGAAGTGCTCGTCAAGCTGGAGAAGATGAACCCGAGCGGCAGCGTTAAAGATCGCGCGGCATCCGGTCTGCTCATGGACGCGGAAGCGCGAGGATTGATCAAGCCGGGCAGCCTGATCATCGAGCCAACCAGTGGTAATACGGGCATCGGACTTGCCATGTATGCGGCCGCGCGAGGCTACCGGCTTATTCTTGTCATGCCGGACAATATGACCGCAGAGCGAATTTCGCTGCTCCGCGCTTACGGAGCGGAAGTGGTGCTGACGCCTGCGGCCGAGCGCATGCCAGGAGCCATCGCCAAAGCGCGTGAGCTTCTGGAGCAGAACCCGGGCAGCTACATGCCGAATCAATTCGAGAATCCTGCCAATCCGAATATTCACCGCACGACAACCGCCTTGGAAATTCTCGAACAGACGGACGGTCTCTTGGACGCGTTCGTCGCAACTTCCGGTACCGGAGGAACGATTACCGGCACAGGAGAAGCGTTGAAGGAGAAACTTCCCGGTCTGTATGTCGCCGTCGTAGAACCCGCCGGTTCTCCCGTGCTTTCCGGCGGTCAGCCGGGCCCCCACAAACTGGTCGGGACAAGCCCGGGATTCGTTCCGCAAATTTTGAACACATCGATCTATGATGAAATCGTCCAAGTCAAGGATGAGGATGCGCTGGAGACGACGAGACGTTTAGCCCGATTGGAGGGCTTGTTGGTCGGTCCGTCGTCCGGAGCGTCCGTCTGGGCCGCTTTGCAGGTTGCCCGCCGCCTGGGTCCAGGGAAACGCGTGCTATGCATCGCTCCCGATACAGGGGAGCGGTACTTGAGCATGGATATATTTTAATGCTGGCTTAGCTCATGCATATATTCTGTAAGCCATTGACGCTCGCGTACTCCGCGGGCGTTTTTGTTTATGCCGCTGCCCGGACCTTCCGCTCGCGAAGCATTCCGTATTCGTTTAACGTGTAAATCGTCGCGCAGGAGGCAAGAATCAGGCTGGAAAGCGCTCCGATGAAATGATGAGAGTAGTTGCTCCGGAACCGGTACTCGTAATAGTAGTACAGCATGTTCCATTTGGACACGCGTCTGCCGTAATATCGCCGAATAAAGGCACGGGCTCTTCTGTGCATCTTCAGCATGATCCGCCGCACGATCGGCTGTTGCCCGGAGCGTTTCTCGCGACTCCAGAAATCCAGTAGGAGCGTGGGTTCCGACTTGTGCATGGCCAGGCGGATTTTGCGCAGCAATCTGTCGGCCGTGCGCTGCTGGATGCTGAGCGTCTGAGCCAGCTTG
>NZ_JBEPYQ010000139.1:0-15147 GCF_041641335.1 Cohnella sp.
CCTGCCCTGTGGAGCCCGGACTTTCCTCTCGCGGCGCGAAGCCGCCAGCGATTGTCTGTCAAACTTTCCGGTGTGTAACCTATAGTATACCGCCATTCCGCCGCCTTGGCAACGGAAATGAATGGATAGCCGATTGCCTTGATGAACGGCAAGGGTTGCTGTCGGCCAGTCGAAATAGGTGCCAATGTTCAACACAGATCTGGAAGGCCACCCCTTCAAGCAGGGCAAGCACTTATCACTGAAATGTTCTTTGCCAGGCGATCCCACATTGAGCAAGCCGAATCGCTCCCCGCACATGGTCAGAGGTACCGTGGCGTGATGGGAGAGATTATTCGTATCGCAAAGCGACTGCGTGACCGAATTATGGAGACGCTCGCATGCAATGATGTTGACCGCTTGATTAAGCGAGTCTCTCCAATAGAGCTGGAGGCAGAAGCAGCTATCGCCCCGCATAGACTCTTTGTCATTCCGTGCAAGCACGGGAGGCAGGTTGTGATCCGCAACATGATGATAGATCGGCTCATCATCCGTTAGAAAGATTCAGCCCGTCTTCAGTCCGGTCAGTTCCAGCAGCTTCTCCAGCGTGCTTTGGAGCATGGGCTTCATGATTGTGCGGCAAAATCTCATTTGACTATTTGCGCATTTAATAGACAAGGGGCTGTCTCATTTCAGGAGACAACCCCTTCTTATTCTCAGCCCACTTACTGATTAATTCAGTATCATGCTAACACTAGCCGGCAGCCCACACATCGAGCTCGATTTTCAGTTCTGGCAGTCCGAGCGCTTGCACATATGCAACCGTCATCGATGGCGGCGTAGCGCCGAAGGTCGCCCCCCACACCTGGTAGAAGTAATCCCAATCAATCGGTTCCACGGCCCATATATTCACCTTGACGACATGATCAGGAGTTAATTGCTGAGAAGCCAGCACCTTCACAATATTATCTAGGGTATTGGCAGCTTGTTGGTTGAAATCGGTGGGGATGTCCCCTGTCTGGTCGGTTCCGATTTGCCCGGAGAAGACATACCATTCAGCATTCCGGCTAATCTTCGTCACATGGCTATATTGACCGACCGGCTGCGCGATCGTGTCTGGATTTGATCGTTGAACGACTCTTGAATTGGCATTATTCATTGTATATTCTCCTTTTCAATAGGCTGCTTGGTTTGGTCATATTGATATAGAACAGGGATCTGACCGTTGGCCAGCTTATTCTGATCATGGAGAATGCCTATCTGAGCCGGAAAGGCTCCGTGTCCACCTGCGACGCAATCACTTCCGTCGCCCAGCCCTTCTCCTTCAGGCGATCGGACAGCCATTTCGCGACGCTGGGCTTCATGATCTTCTCGGCATGGTGGCCCGGATCAACGATGGCGATGCCTGCCGCCAGCGCGTCCTGCGCGGAGTGGAAGTCGATGTCGCCCGTCACGAGGACGTCGGCACCGGCGAAGATCGCATGACGAATATACCTCGCGCCCGAGCCTCCCAGAACGGCCACTTTGCGGATCGGCTTGGCCACGTCGCCGACGACGCGGACGAACGGCACGTCCAGCGCCCGTTTCACGCGTTCGGCGAATTGATCCAGCGTCTCCGATACTGCCAGCTTGCCCACTCTTCCGAGACCGAAAGACCGGCCTTTCAGATCGACGCGGTATAGATCGTAGGCGACCTCCTCGTACGGATGGGCTTTCAGCATCGCGGACACGACTTTTTTCCTCACGCTCATCGGCACGACCGTCTCCAGCCGGATTTCCTTCGCTTCCGTCAACTGCCCTTTTTTGCCGATAAACGGATCCGTTCCTTCCCGAGCCACGAACGTGCCGGTTCCTTCGATATTAAAGCTGCAGTGGCTGTAATTGCCGATCCAGCCGCCCCCCGCCGCGAAAATCGCACTCCGAACTTGCTCGTGATGCGATTCCGGCACGAACACGACCAGCTTGTAGAGCTGGTCCGTGTGCACCTCTTCCAGCACGTCGCGCCCGTTAAGCTCCAGCGCATCGGCCATCAGGTCGTTGATGCCGCCCTCCGCCGTATCGAGATTCGTATGAGAAATATAGACCGCGATATCGCTGCGCAGCAATTCCGCGGCCAAAGCGCCCGCAGGCGTATCCGTGCGAAGATGCGCAAGCGGACGATAGATGACCGCGTGATGCGCGATGATCAGCTCCGCGCCGAGTCCTGCCGCCTCCCGCACGACTTCCGGCGTCACGTCCAGCGTCACGAGCACGCGCTTCACTTCCTTGGCCGCCGTGCCGACCTGCAAGCCGATCTTGTCGTCGGGAACGGCATAGTGCTTGGGGGCAAGCTGCTCCATCAATTGGACGATCGTTTCTCCCCGCGCAAACATGCGAGCACCTCCCTGATTTCCTTGACGTCTTCTTCCCATTCGCGCGCCTTCTCGGCCGCTTCCGGAGCAACGGCATGGTTAAGCTGCAGGATCACCCGCTCCCGTTTGGCGATCTCCTGCTCCCATTTCCGGAAAAAGTCTTCGCTCGGGCTCCTCAGCAGAAGCGGCCCCATCTCGTACAGCAAAGCGCGCGAAACCCGTTCACGCGACGGCGCCAGCACGCGCTCGTCGTACAGGCGGGCGTCGATCTCCCGCGCCTCTTCCACGGAAGGCACATGTCTCGCTCTGATCAGCGTATAGATAACTCCGTCTTCCTCCAGCAGCAGCTCGTCGTCGATCGCATACCCGCGCTCCGACAGCCAGCGCCTTACCGCGTCTTCCGCGACGTGCGGCGAGAGGATGAGCGTCTTCACTCCGTCCAAGCTCTCTCCAGCCTGCTCCAAAATGCGGGCCATCAGACTTCCGCCCATGCCCGCTATCGCCACCGTATCCACTTCTCCCGGCCGCAGGACGGCCATTCCGTCGCCCTGGCGAACGGAAATCTTCTCCTGCAGGCCGGCCTCCGCCACTTGCCTTTTGGCCGCGTTAACCGGCCCCTCGTTAATGTCGCCGGCTACGGCGAAGACGATCTTGCCCTCAAACGCCAAGTAAACCGGAAGCAGCGCATGGTCGGTCCCGATATCGGCGAACCGCGCCCCTTGGGGAACAAGCTCCGCCAACGCCGACAACCGGCGGGACAGGGACAGCTTCACTTCCGTCCCCGACTCTTTCTTATCCGTCATCTGTTATGCAACCCATTCCATCCATTGTTTTCGCAGGCGGAACATGCCGATGCCCGCGATCAAAATTTTAATCAAAATTTCCATCTGAATCCACTCGGGACGAACTTCGTACAGAGCCGAATAGACTTCCGGCATAAACCAGAGAACGAGCGCCGCGGCGAACATGGCCGTTCCGGCCGAAGCAAGCCGTATGTGCAGAAACCAGCTCAGCCAACAGAACAGCAGCGCAGCGGGAAGCCAGAAGATTTGCACCTCGAACACCGACGAGGCCGGGGCGTACTCGGCCAGCAGCAAAGCGTACAGGGCTATGGCCGCCAACCAGCCGAGCCATTGCGGAAGCGCCAGCCTCAGCCATAATCCTCCGCCGATCCAGACGACGGCCAGCAGCCCGAGCAGCCACAGGACGCCGGAGCCTTCCCATCCCCATTGCAGCCCTACGATCGCAAGCCCGGCTCCGAACAGGAACGCCATTCCCCCACCGATCAGAGCGTAGCCCCGTGCCGGTCTGTTGGCCCGCTGCCTCATTCCGGCGTAGACGAATCCCCCCGTAACGAGAAGCGCAATCGCTATTTGCAATAGCAGGGGAAACACGCTAAAATGAAGTACAACAAAACAAATCAAGGCAAAAATCCCAGAAGCAAGAAACCACTGCTTCCCGGACGCCTGACCGATTTTCTTCACGACCGCTCCGGTTACGCCGCGCGGACGATCTTCCAAATCTTCCAAATACAAATTTTGCAGAAAGTCGCAATACTGCTCCGGCAACAGCTTGCTTCGGCGCCAAGATTCGATTTCCTTCACGATGAGGTTGCGTTTCTCTTCATCATTAGCGGCCATGCCGACGAGCCTCCTCGTACCGTTTGAACAAAAAGACCTTCAACCATAACGGCCAAGGTCTCTGATCTGCAACGAATTGCCTTTATTCCAGAAAATCCTTCAATCTCTTGCTGCGGCTAGGATGACGCAGTTTGCGCAGCGCCTTGGCCTCGATCTGACGAATCCGTTCGCGCGTAACACCGAACACCTTGCCGACCTCTTCCAACGTACGCGTGCGTCCGTCGTCCAGTCCGAACCGCAGGCGCAGCACGTTCTCTTCTCTCTCGGTCAGCGTATCCAGCACGTCTTCCAACTGCTCCTTGAGCAGCTCGTACGCGGCGGCGTCGGCCGGAGCAAGCGCCTCTTGATCCTCGATAAAATCGCCCAGATGAGAGTCGTCCTCTTCGCCGATCGGCGTTTCCAGGGAAACCGGCTCCTGCGCGATCTTCATGATCTCCCGCACTTTATCGACGCTGAGCTCCATCTGCTCGGCGATTTCCTCCGGCGTAGGCTCGCGCCCCAATTCCTGAAGCAATTGACGGGATACCCGGATCAGCTTGTTGATCGTTTCCACCATATGGACCGGAATCCGAATCGTTCTCGCCTGGTCCGCGATCGCCCGGGTAATCGCCTGACGAATCCACCAGGTCGCATAGGTGCTGAACTTAAAGCCTTTGTCGTAGTCGAATTTCTCGACGGCTTTCAGCAGACCCATGTTGCCCTCCTGAATCAGATCCAGGAACAGCATTCCCCGCCCGACGTAACGCTTGGCGATGCTGACGACGAGACGAAGGTTGGCTTCGGCCAGCCTTTTCTTCGCTTCTTCTCCGTCCGGCCCGCCGATCTCGATCTTCTTCGCGAGCTCGACTTCGTCGTCCGCTCCGAGCAGCGGCACGCGACCGATTTCCTTCAGATACATCCGAACGGGGTCGTTGATCTTGATGCCCGGCGGCAGGCTGAGATCGTCGTCGAAATTAAATTCGTCGCGCTCGTCCTCGTCGCCTCCGTGACGCCCCATATCGTCGTGGTCGTTGGATACCTCGATGCCGATATCGGCCAGTTGCTCGAAAAACTCGTCGATTTGCTCGGGGTCCTGATCGAACGGAGAAAGCTTTTCCATGATGTCTTTATAGGTCAAGGAAGATTTTTTCTTGCCTTGTTCGATAAGCTGAGCTTTGACCTGTTCCAGTGTCGATTCCGTTTCCAGTCCGGTGTGTTGATCGTTTGCCATTACCGACTCCCTCCTCCCCGGGAAACCGCGCGTCATGACATCTTGCGCTGCTTTTCCAGGGCGATAATCTCTATACCCAATTGTAGTACCCGCGCTTGGTCGCCTTCCCGCGATGCGCGCTTCAATTCCTCGGTCAGACGCTCGTACTCCCTCTCTAGCGAGGCGCGACCGATCGTTCGAATGCAGTCTTCCAGCTCCCGTTCGCCGTACGGGACGTCTATCATTGCGATTACGCTGGCCATTCGTTCCAGGCGATCGTCTTGCAGCATCGCGACGAAACGGCCAACGTCAGGATCATTGTTCTGGGCGTAAAAAGCATATAAATAAGCAGCCAAGGCCGCGTGATCCTCCACGTGAAAACGATCCCCCAGCTTTTGCTCGACGAGGAGAGCCGCTTCTTTGTCCTGCATCATCCAGGAGAGCAGTTGGCGTTCCGCGTTCACATGCGCGGCCCCCAGCGGCGGAGTCTTGGATGCGAAGTTATTTCCATTCCATACATTATTCCACGATCCAGCAGGAATATCCCTTGCGCTTTCCAATTTCTCCCGCTGCCTGATCTCGAGACTTTCCTGTTTCAGCGTATCGAGGGCGACTCCGAACTCCTGGGCAAGTTCCTTGAGCAACAGCTCCCGCTCCATCGGGGAATCGCGTCTGGCCACAACCCGGACGGCGTCGCGCAAGTACCTAATCCTTCCATCTTCTTCTAGGAGTATATGGGATTTCCTCAAATATATAAGCTGAAATTTGACCGCTGAAACCGCACCTTCGATGATTTCCCTGACGAACGCTTCCGGCCCGTAGGACGTGACGTATTCGTCGGGATCCATCCGGTTCGGAAGCAGGGACACCCGCACCCGGAACCCGGCTTCTTCCAGCAGCGGAATGCTCTTGTGGGCCGCGGCTTGTCCGGCGTCGTCGCCGTCGTAGCAGAGCACCGCTTCCTCCGCGAATCTTCGCAGCACGGCCGCATGTTCGGCGGTCAAGGCGGTACCCATCGTGGCGACGCCGTTGCGAACGCCGGCGGACCAGGCCTTGATCACGTCCATGTACCCTTCGAACAGCACGACTTGACCGGATTTGCGGATCGACGACCTCGCTTCGTGAAGGCGGTACAGCGTGCGGCTCTTGCTGAACAACGGCGTCTCGGGCGTGTTCAAATACTTCGGTTGCCCGTCGGACAGCAGCCGTCCCCCGAAGGCGATCGTCTGCCCTCTTGCGTCGTGGATCGGGAACATGATCCGATCCCGGAACCGGTCAACGTAGCCGTCCGACTCCTGACGCTTGGACAACAAGCCTCCCGCTTCCATCTCGCTCGCCGGAAATCCTTTGCGCTCCAGCGCCTGAGTCAACGTGTCCCATCTCGGGGGAGCGTAGCCGATCCCGAATTGCTCGATCAGCGTATCTCCCAGTCCGCGCGACTGCAGGTAGGCTTTGGCGGGCTTCGCCACCTCCAAGTTCTGCAGAAGATAGTGGTACAGCTTCGCGCTGTAGTCGTGGGCTTCCTGGAGAAGCCGCTTCTCCTTCTGCGCGGGAGAGGCTTCTTCGGCGGAATAGCTTGTCCAGGTGACGGGAATGCCGGCCTCCTCGGCCAGCATCTTGACCGCCTCGGGGAACGACTCTCCCTCCATCTCCATGACGAACTTGATCACGTTGCCGCCTTTTCCGCAGCCGTAACAATGGAAAATTTGTTTTTCCGGCGTTACCGTGAAGGAAGGCGTCTTCTCGGAATGAAAGGGGCAGAGCCCCTTCAGATACTTGCCGTTTTTGGTCAGATGAACATATTTGCCCACCGTCTCCGAGATTTCATGACGACGCAGCACTTCGTCGATAACCTCTTGAGGGATCATCCCGTAACTCATGAAACCACCTGATTTCTAGCACATAATACAATTCGCTATGTGTCGGGAATTTCCTGCATCCCCCTCAGCAGCGCTGTCAGTTTTTGTTGAAACCGATCGCGATCTTCGGCCGTGAACGAGCTCGGCCCTTTCGTGCGCACGCCTCCCCGGCGCAGCTTCGCCGAGAAATGGCGCTGTTCCAGCAGACCTTCGATGTCGGACTCCCGGATGAGCTTGCCTCTGGGCGTCAATACGGAGGAACCTCTGGCCAGCCCCAAGGCGGCCAAGCCGTAATCGCCGGTGACGAGAATATCGCCGCGCTTCAGCACGTTGGCGATATACAGGTCCGCGGATTGATTCCCGGCGTCGACCGTCACGACTTCGACGGAAGGTTCGGGATTCAAGACGTGGGCATGACTGGACACGAGCAGAGCGGTCGCGCCGCATTGCCTGACGGTTGCGGCGATCTCGGTTTTGACGGGACAAGCGTCTCCGTCCACCACGACCCGACGGGTCGGGACAATCATCGACATCACCACGCGTTTCAGCCAAAGTTTGCCGTAATATTATATACGCTAACGGGAATCAAAATCCTGCAAAGCCCCATCATTTTTTATGCTTCCCAAAACTTCCATGAAGAAACTCCCCCGAAAGCGCGGGAAAACGGCAGCATTGAACAGTAATACGAAACTCGAAGTCGAAAAGTGGCAAGTTCGACACGATTTCTCATTATTCGACTAAATCGGCAAAAGAGAACCTCGCGGTTCTCTTAGCTTCGAAAGCCCGGTATTCAGACTATGGCGTCCGGCGTTACCGTTGAAAATGTTCGAGAATGAGGCTCGCCGTTTCTTCGACCGCTTTGTTCGAGACGTCGATGACGATGCAGCCGATCTTGTCCATCACTTGGCGGGCATGATCCAGCTCCTTCATAATCCGCTCGGAAGTCGCGTACGGAGCGGAGTCCGGCAGGCCGATCGCCTTCAGCCGCTCCTTGCGGATCGCGTTCAGGGAATCCGGATTGATCGTCAGCCCGATCACTTTCTTCGGGGAGGCCAGATACAGCTCCTTCGGCGGAACGAGCTCCGGAATAAGCGGAACGTTCGCCACCTTGAACATTTTGTGCGCGAGCACCATCGACAGCGGCGTCTTGGAAGTCCGGGACACGCCTACGAGGACGACGTCCGCCTTGAGAATGCCGGAGACGTCGCGAGCGTCGTCGTAACGAACCGCGAACTCCACCGCTTCCACCTTGCGGAAGTAGTCTGCGTCGAGCACGTGGTTCAGACCCGGCTCGTGCCTGGACTCGTGGCCAAGCGCCCGTTCCAGATGATCGATGAGCGGTCCTAGCAGGTCGATCGCCGTCACTTTCATCCGGCCGGCCTGTTCGACCATATGATCTCTGAGAAAAGGAATGACTAGCGTGTACAGCACGATGCTTTTATCCGCCTGGGCGGCCGCGAGCACGGAATCGATGCTCTCGCGCGACTGGATGAAAGCCGCCCGGCGAATGTTGACGGACAGCGGATGGAACTGGGCCGCGGCCGCCCGCACCGCAAGCTCGCCCGTGTCCCCCGCCGAATCAGATACGACATGGACGGTGACGTTCCTCTGAGGCACGTGGACCAGCTCCTTTCAACTTTTAATTTTATCCCGCCAGCTTGGAGAAATCGGCGAACTGCTTCACGTCGTCGGCGACGAGCGCCAGAATCGCCAGCCGGTTGCGGCGCAGCGCCTCGTCTTCGGCCATGACCATGACCGCTTCGAAGAAGGCCGTTACCGGTCCTCTCAGCGAGGACAACGCGGACAGCGCTCCGCCCAAATCGGTTTCGGTCGTCGCTTTCACGAATTGCCCGTGCGCCTGCTGCCAGGCTTCGTACAGCTTGCTCTCCGCGTCGTCCGCGAACAGGTTGGCGTCCACTTGCTTGGAGTCGGCTTTGGCCGCCAGATTGCAGACACGGTTGAACGCCTCGACCGCAGGGCGGAAGATCTCCTTCGCTTCGTCGGCGGTCGCCGCCTGCAGGGCGCTCGCGCGCAGCACGGTGCGGCGCACGTCGCCCGCTCCCGCTCCCAGCACCGCGTCGACGACGTCGTAGCGGATCGCTTGCTCGGACAGAACGTTCTTCACGCGGAGCACGAAAAACTCCCGCATGTCCTTGGCCACGTCGTAAGCTTCGCGCTTCAGCCCTCTCTGGGCGTGAACGTCGAGCGCGATCCGGAACAATTCGTCCAGCGTAATCTCGAGCTCGTGCGCCAGCAGCGTGTTCACGATGCCTGCCGCTTGGCGGCGCAGCGCGTACGGATCTTGAGAGCCGGTCGGGATGATCCCGATGGAGAAGCAGCCGGCGATCGTATCCAGCTTGTCGGCGATGCCGACGATCGCCCCGACGAGCGAAGCGGCCGGCTTGTCGCCCGCATTGCGCGGCGAATAGTGCTCGTTGATCGCGCGGGCGACGGTCTCCCGTTCTCCCGCAAGACGCGCGTAATCTTCGCCCATGATCCCTTGCAGCTCCGGAAACTCGTATACCATCTGGGAGACGAGGTCGAATTTGCAGATGTCGGCGATCCGGGAGATGTCCGCAGCGACGGATGGATCGAGCCGCAGGTGCGCGGCGATCTTGTCGGCGACGACGCGCACGCGGCGAACCTTGTCCGCGACCGTGCCGAGCTCTTCGTGGTACACGATATTTTCCAGCTTGGCCAGCGCGTCCGCGATGACCAGCTTCTTGTCTTCTTCGTAGAAAAACTTGGCGTCGGACAGCCGCGCCCTGAGCACCTTCTCGTTGCCCTTGGCCACGACGTCGATCGAAGTCCGGTCGCCGTTGCGCACCGTTACGAAATGCGGAAGCAAGCGTCCCTCGCCGTCGAATACGGGGAAGTAGCGCTGATGCTCCCGCATCGACGTAATGAGCACTTCCTGCGGAATGTCGAGGAAGGAAGGATCGAAAGAGCCGGACAGGGCGGAAGGCGTCTCGACGAGGAACAGCACCTCTTCGAGCAGGTCTTCCTTGATTCCGATCGTCCAGCCTCTTTCCGCCGCCAGGCTCTCGATTCCCGTCAGGATCACCTGACGGCGCTCCTCGACGTCCACGAGGACGTGCTCCGCGCGCAGAATCTCAACATAGGAGGACGGCTCCGCGATAACGGCTTTATGTCCGAGGAAACGGTGTCCGTGCGTCTCGTTGCCGGAGGCGACGCCGGCGATTTCGAACGGCACGACCTGGTCTCCGTGCAGCGCAACGAGCCAGCGGATCGGACGGACGTAGCGCAGCTCGTGGCCGCCCCATCTCATATTTTTAGGGAACGTAAGCGAGGTGACGAGCGCCGGGAGCGCTTCGGGAAGCAACGAAGCCGTCTGCACGCCGAGGCTGCTCTTGGTCGCGAACACGTACTCTGCTCCGCCGATCTCGCGCAGGAACAGAGAGTCCGGCTCTACGCCCTGGCTTCTCGCGAAACCGAGCGCGGGCTTGCTCCAAGCGCCGCTCTCGTCGTAGGCGATTTTGCGGGAAGGACCCTTCACGTCCTCGGATACGTCCTCTTGCTTGTCCGCCAGTCCGGAGACGAGCACGGCCAAGCGGCGAGGCGTCGCGTAAGCTTTGACTTCGCCGTAGGCAAGACGGCTGTCTTCCAGCCATTTGACCGCCTTCTCCTGCAATTGCTCCATCGCCGCGCGCACGAAGCGGGCGGGCACTTCTTCCATTCCGATCTCCAGCAGCAGGTCCTTAGCCATGGTTCGCCGCTCCTTTCTTCAACAGCGGGAATTCGAGACGTTCCCGTTCCTGCAAATACGTGGCCGCGACTTGGCGGGCCAAATTCCGGACTCTCGTAATGTAGCCGGTCCGTTCCGTGACGCTGATCGCCCCGCGGGCGTCCAGCAGGTTAAAAGCGTGCGAGCATTTCAGCACGTAATCGTAGGCCGGGAACACGAGATTCTCTTCCATCGCGCGCTTCGCTTCGGCCTCGTAGGTCGAGAACAGCTGGAACAGCATCGCGGCGTCGGACACCTCGAACGTATACTTCGAATGTTCGTACTCGGGCTGCTTGAATACGTCGCCGTACGTCACGCCGTCGACCCATTCCAGGTCGAATACGTTCTCCTTGTTTTGGATGTACGAAGCCAGCCGCTCCATTCCGTACGTGATCTCGACGGCAACCGGATGGCAATCGATGCCGCCTACCTGCTGGAAGTACGTAAACTGGGTCACTTCCATTCCGTCCAGCCACACTTCCCAACCGAGCCCCCACGCGCCGAGCGTCGGCGCTTCCCAGTTGTCTTCGACGAACCGGATGTCGTGGTGCAGCGGATCGATGCCGAGCCGCTTCAAGCTTTCCAGATACAGCTCCTGGATGTTGTCCGGAGACGGCTTCATAATCACCTGGAACTGATGGTGCTGATACAGCCGGTTCGGGTTCTCGCCGTAACGGCCGTCGGCGGGCCTTCTGGACGGCTCGACGTAAGCGACGTTCCACGGCTCGGGTCCGATCGAACGCAGGAAAGTCATCGGGTTCATCGTTCCCGCGCCCTTCTCCGTGTCGTAAGGCTGCACGACGATGCAGTTTTGTTCGCCCCAGAATTGCTGCAGCGTTAACGTCATTTGCTGAAAATTCATCCTTGTTCGCTCCTTTTGGCCAATCTGTTCAAGAACGAGCCGGACGACGGGTGCCTGCGCGAAACGCGCAAAAAAACTCCGGTCCCACGTCCGCCACGGCAGACATAGGGACGGGAGCTAACATTCCCGCGGTTCCACCCTACTTGGTTTCCAGCCGGCGCTGGGGACGATGCCCGTCAAGCGCGCCGCGCGGATAACCCTCCTCTTGCAATCCGATCTCTCCAGAGTGCCTTTCGCCGATCCGCGTCTCCGGGCTTGCACCGTCCCCGGCTCGCTGCAGGTGTCCGCAGTGTTCGGCTACTCTCTCCTTCGCAGAGAAAATAAACTATGACAACATTCTAAACTACCGCGAAGCGACCTGTCAAACTGCGGTCAACCTGCGCCTTCTCCGGGAGTCGTCTCGGCTCCGGAATCTACGTCCGGCGCAGACACAGGTGCGGCCCCTTCAAGCCTCTTCGCCGCAGGAGCCTGGCCGAGCAGCTCGCCGTACTTCTCCAACTGGTCGAGAAAACCCCGCGATTTCAAATTTACGTTCAAATGAGTGTCCATCCATCTGCGCAGCGCAAGCTGGAGCTGCCGCTTCGAGCTGTCTTTGACCGTGATGGCTCCCAATCTGCGCATATCCAGGGCCAGGAATACGCGGAGCAGCTTCCATACCCCGTCCTGTAACTCCATGGCGCCCGAATCTCTCGACTTGCACGACCGGCACAGGGCTCCGCCCCCGGCGGCGCTGAAGTAGAACGACCCGTCCGTTCTGCCGCAGCTCACGCATTCGTCGAGCATCGGCGCGTAACCCGCCGCGGCGAACACCTTCATCTCGTAAGCTCTCGCGACGATCTGAGGGTCCTTCCCTTCCGCCAGCGCCGTCTGGCACGCTTTGAGCTGGTGGAACAGGTGAGCGGCCGCTTCGTCGTCGTTGATCGCTCGATCGGTCAGCTCCGCCGCGTAAGCGGCGTAGGCCGGCCCTTCCAAGCCCTGCCTCAGCTCCTGGAACGACTCGATGATCTCCCCGCTGTTGAGCGTGCCGAGCGTTCCGTTCCGGTAATACGAATAGTCTCCGTATGTAAACAGCTGCGCCAGCGCTCCGTAGCGGCTCTTCAGCTTTTTCGCTCCGCGCACGACAATGCCCTGCTTGCCGAACGTCGGCGTAAGCAGGGTAACGATTTTATTCCCTTCCCCGTAATCGGTGCTTCGAATGACAATACCTTCGGCCCGATATAGCATCGGCTCTCATTCCTCGTCCGCGACGTCGACCTCGCCTTCGTCGAACCCGGCGCCCGCGCCGGGCTCGGAAGCTCCGAGATTGTGCATTTCTTTATAAAGCAAATAAGCTTCGATATCGCCGGTTTGCGTAAACACGTGCCACGTGAAATCCCGCACAGCGCCTCATCCTCTCCAGGCGAATAATGAACTGCACCTTCGAGGATTAGGATGTCTCCGGAGACCCGGCCATATGCCTGACACATTTATGCACTCGGCGCAAAGGGCGCTTCCGCCCTTAATCTTCCCTGTAACCGAGCGTCTTCAAGATCGACTCGCGGTTTCGCCAGTCTTTGTTCACCTTGACCCACAGCTCGAGAAAAATTTTCGATCCGAGCAGCCGTTCCATATCGATACGGGCCAGCTTGCCGACCTCTTTCAGCAGGCTGCCGTTTTTGCCGATGATGATGCCCTTCTGGGAATCCCTCTCGACGTAGATGACCGCTCCGATGTTGACGAGCCCGTTGTCCGCCACGCTCATGCTCTCGATCTCGACGGCGATCGAATGGGGCACTTCTTCCCGCGTCATCTGCAGCAGCTTCTCGCGAATGAGCTCGGCGCAGACGAATTGCTCCGGGTGATCCGTAATCTGATCGGCCGGATAATACATCGGGCCTTCCTTCAAATACTTGGAGAGCTGCTCCAACAGCGCGTTGACGTTGTTGCCGTTCAGGGCCGATACCGGCACGATCTCCGCGAAATCCATCTGCTTGCGGAACTTGGCGATGACCGGCAAAATCTCTTCCGGATGAATCTTGTCGATTTTGTTCAGCACGAGAAACACCGGCGTATCTTTGACCTTCTTGAGCTGTTCCATAATGTAGCGGTCACCGCCGCCGATCGGCTCGGTCACGTCGGTCAGGAACAGAATCGCCTCGACTTCGTTCAGCGCGCCCTCCGCCGCTTTGACCATATAGTTGCCCAGTTTGGAGTTCGGCTTATGAATGCCCGGCGTATCGAGGAAAACGATCTGAACGTCGTCCGTCGTATAGACGCCGTGGATTTTGTTGCGCGTCGTCTGCGGTTTGTCCGACATGATCGCGATTTTCTGGCCGATCGCCTGGTTCATCAGCGTCGACTTGCCGACGTTAGGACGTCCGACGATCGCGACGAAACCCGATTTGAAGCCTTTCTTCTGCATCTCTTAATCTCCTTCAGGTGCTTCTCGGTTGTTCAAGTCCCGCGGGGAGAACGCCCCGGGCAGCAGCTCGGATACCGTCGTCACCCGCGTCTCTCCCCGCAGGTTCGCCAGCACGACCGGCATGTCCGGCTCGCACAGCTCGGCCAGCACTTGCCGGCAGACGCCGCAAGGGGAGATCGGCTGGTCTGTATCGCCGATGACGGCGACGGCCCGGAACTCTCCCGCCCGGCGGCCGTCGGCGATCGCGCGGAACAAAGCCGTCCTCTCCGCGCAGTTCGTCGGCCCGTAGGCCGCGTTCTCCACGTTGCAGCCATGGTGCAGATTGCCGTCCGCATCGAGCGCGACGGCGCCGACCGCGAACCGCGAATACGGAACGTAAGCGTTCGAGCGCGCTTTAGCCGCTTCTTCCACGAGCCGTTCCAACGTTACGCCCAAATGTTGCAGCCCCATCTTTCTTATCCTCCGATCGTCCGTCCGCGTTTTATTGAAATAAAGCCCGCCAGAGCGGGGGTCCCAGCACGATCAATCCTACTGCGACCGCGAACATCGCCATCACGAGCACCGCCCCCGCGGCCGAATCCTTGGCCGTCTTCGCCAGCGGATGAACGTCCGTCGAGATCCGGTCCACCGTCCGTTCGACGGCGGTATTGACCAACTCGGCCGAACAGACGCCGCCAATCGCCAGCAGCAGCCACAGCCAATCTTGGCGGGAGACGTCCAGCCAGAGCGCCAGCAAGACGACGGCGACGGCCGCTGCGGCATGGAATCTCATATGGCGTTCGTGCCGCAATGCCCCGGTCAGGCCTTCCCACGCGCTGCGGAAAGCCCGGACTTCGCGCGAACGCCAGCCGCTCATCGGACGAGGCCCGCCTCCCGCAATACCTCTTCCTGCTTGGAGAACATTTCTTTCTCCTCTTCCTCGTCTCCATGGTCGTAGCCGAGCAGATGCAGGAATCCGTGCACGAACAGAAACCCAAGTTCGCGCTCGAAGCTGTGCCCGTACTCCGCGGCTTGCGCTTCGGCTCGCGGAACGGAGATCACGATGTCCCCGAGCAGATCGGAGAACGGATCGCCGGCTTTGTCCTCGTCCGTCCAGCTGTCATCGCCTACTTCGGAATCGGAAG
>NZ_JBEPYQ010000140.1:0-14863 GCF_041641335.1 Cohnella sp.
AAGGTTTTACGAATCAAAGTTTCTTGCGCTGCTGTCGGATAGATGCGGAACCGGTAAGCCTTATTCATGCGATCACCCCCGTAAGCAGATTATACCACAAATAGGGGAATGAATGTTCGCATATTTAATTACTAACAACAAATCCTAATGCACCGATTCATCCCCCACCTACACGCTCACTACGTGAGTAAGGTAGTTTAGAGGCCGGGGACTTCTCGGCATTGCGTTAAATGAAGCTGCCGTCGATATTGATATTCGTAAATAATGCCATTAAGAGAGGCAGTCCTCTAACCGGCTTGATCGCCGATTGAAGGACTGCCCTCTTTGTTTATTCGCTCTTCGCGCCTAACAGGTTCAATAGAACGGTTACGGCTTCGGCTCTCGTCACTTTGGCGGCAGGATCGAATTTGCCCGACGACTTGCCTTTCATGATGTCTTTCGCATGAATTGCCGCAATTGCGCCTTTCGCCCACGCGGGAATCGCCTGATCATCTGCAAAGCGGGTTGACGTACCTGCCTCCGACGATAGTCCCAACACGTTGGCGGCTATCATCGCCATCTCGGCCCGGGTAATCACCGCGTTCGGACGGAACGTTCCGTCCTGATAGCCTTTAATGTAGCCGGCTTTCACCGCGAGTGCCACCGCATTTTTAGCCCACTTCCCAATTTACTCCGCGTCGGAGAACGGCAATGCACTGACCTCATCGGTCGGATTCAAGGCGTTCATTAACATAACGGAGAATTCCGCGCGCGTGATGATCCCATTCGGCTTAAACGAACCGTCCGAGAAGCCCGAGACAATTCCCAGCTTTAACGCTTGGCTGATACTCTCTTCTGCCCAGTGCCCGGAGACGTCGTTAAAAAGAGTTGCAGGCTCGCTTTCCTTAGTCGGCTCGTCCGGACGATCAACCGCGAAAACGGCGAACTTCGCCAAGGAAATCACTTGCACGGAAACGCGATCCCCGCTTACCTTGCCCCCTGCTGCCTCCACCCAGACTTTCTTAGTCTCATCGTAAGAAAATACGGCCGGAACCCGATCTTCGGGCAAATCTGCGGCGTTGTATTTGATCGTCACCGTAACGGGATTCTTGAAGTCATCCGTGAAGTTCTTGAGAACTTCGAATATCGTGCTTAGAAGCACATCGTGCTCCGAGAGCAGCTTTTGCGGATTCGTTATCTTATCGATCGTGATGACGATCTCTTTATCCGAGGCGTTAGCCGGTACGGATACCGTAATCTCTTCGAAAAGGCTTAATTCTCCCGTTTTGCCGGCTTGGAGCGTCAGTTTGTTGTTCGCCGGTGCGGGGCCGCCGCTGTTTCCGCTGCTTCCCGTGCTAGGCGGGGCCGCGTTCACTGTGACGGTATACGTCACTTGAGTCGTGCCATCTTCTGCAGTGACGATGACTTTGTAGCCTGATGCCAATGCAGTGGCCACCGTTACTCCGTCAGCCTCATACACTTCGAACGAGGCACCGTTAGCCGGTGTAATTGCAGCCTTAAACGTCGCTAACGTCGTTCCATATGGCACTCCCGTAATTGTCTCGCTAGCCGTGCCTCCCGTGCTCACCGTTCCAATCGTGGAGGAGAGCGTAGCATCCGTGCTCAGCGGAGGCGCACTAACCGTAACGGTATACGTTACTTGAGTCGAACCGTCCTCCGCAGTGACGATGACTTTGTAACCAGATACTAACACGCCAGCCACCGTCACACCATCCGCTTCGTATACCTCGAACGAGGCGCCGTTAGCCGGTGTAATCGCAGCCTTAAACGTCGCTAACGTCGTTCCATATGGCACTCCCGTAATTGTCTCGCTAGCCGTGCCTCCCGTGCTCACCGTTCCAATCGTGGAAGTCAGGGTCGCATCCATGCTCAGCGGAGGCGCACTAACCGTGACGGTATACGTCACTTGAGTCGTGCCATCTTCTGCGGTGACGATGACTTTGTAACCAGATACTAACACGCCAGCCACCGTCACACCATCCGCTTCGTATACCTCGAACGAGGCACCTGTAGCCGGTGTAATCGCAGCCTTAAACGTCGCTAACGTCGTTCCATACGGCACGCCAGTAATTGTCTCGCTAGCCGTGCCTCCCGTGCTCACCGTTCCAATCATCGAAGTCAGCGTCGCATCACTGCTCAGAGCCAACGCGTCCCACTGGGCAAACAAGGTCGTGTTCTTCCTTACCGTGAAAGAGTCGCCCGCATTATACACGATCCCGCTTCCGCCCGAGTTCTCGCTCCATCCCGCGAAGGTGTGGCCCGCTCTTACCAGATCCATAGGCCCCGGTATACTGACCGCTGCTACGGGGACGTGCGTCTGGCTGACAGGAGCTGTACCGCCGGTACTGTCGTTATCATCGTATTGCAGTTGAACGAGGCTGGCCCTCAGGTAGGGATATCCGCCGTTCATAACCGGTTCTATTCCCCATACGGAGCCAAAATCCCACGCATTGTCCGCGTCGGCTTCGTAAGAGCTCTGGCTGAGCATCAGCACGGTACTAAGACCCGTGCCTCCGTCCGATACGCTCTGACCGCTCGTGTCTCCATCGTAGAAGCTATTGACGAAACTTCCGAAGCTGCCGCTCCCGATCAGGCCGCCCACGTTGGAGCCTCCCGTTACTTCGCCTACGGAATAGCTTGTCCGAATCGAACCCGAGCCGCTCTGTCCGGCCAGCCCGCCAACGATGTCGTCGCCGCTCACCTTCCCCGAAGCGTAGCTATTCTCGATTTTGCCCCAGGCATTATAGCCGACCAGACCGCCGATATTCTGGCTTCCGATACCACTTCCTTCCACGTCTCCAAGGGCGAAGCTCCGGGTGATCTCCCCTCCCATATTATTCGGGTTGTTGCCGACTAGTCCTCCAATGGCATAATTCCCTCTAACCTTCCCCGAGGCGTAACTGTCTTGAATCGTTCCGAATACGTTTTCTCCTATGAGACCGCCTGCATAAAAGCCAGTCGCACCCGAGAACGGGTTCACGTCTCCCGCTGCGAAGCTATTGCGTATCGTACCATCCATATTTACCCCGACAAGACCGCCCACAGTGGAGCCGTTCGTTCCCCCGTCCACACTTCCCATGGCGTAGCTGTCGCTGATCTCCCCGAATCCCCCGTAGTAGTTCGCGCCAGCCAAGCCGCCAAGATTGTTGCTATCGGCTAATCCGCTGACATGGCCTAATGCGTAGCTGAACAAAATCTTGCTGTCGTTGTTGTATCCGATCAGCCCGCCGATATAATTGCTCTCTTCATCCCCGCTCACATTCCCTGTCGCATAGCTGTAGCTCATCGTCACTACGATCTGCGTCCCAATTAGTCCGCCGACGTCCATGTTCCCGCCGACGTCTCCAGCAGCATAGCTGTAACCGATGCCTCCTTCATCGATTCTGCCGATCAATCCGCCGACCTCTTCCGTGCCGTTCACTTCTCCGGAAGCGTAGCTTCGCTGGATCTGCGTTTCCTCAGCGTAACCGATCAGTCCGCCAACGTGTCGGGTTCCGTTAACTTCTCCCGTCGCGCAGCTGTCGGTGATCTCCCCCATAAATTCGCCCACCAGACCGCCTACCTGGTTCTCTCCGGCAACTGCTACCGAGGCGCAGCTGTTTATGATCGTTCCTTCGTAACCGTAGCCTACCAATCCGCCTACCGAATCGACTCCGGATATCTCACCCGCAACCGAGACATTGTCGATCGTTCCCTGATAAATATCGCCGACCAATCCCCCCACGAGGTGGTCTCCGACAATCGATACGTCGGTCAGCTTAAGATTGCCCACCCAACTTCCGATCGATAAAACCCCGAATAGTCCCATGCTGGTTCCGGTATGATCCGTAAGCCCGCTTATCGTATGACCTTCCCCGTCGAAATGTCCGTAAAACGGATTGTCGCCATCTCCGATAGAATTCCAACCCGTTGCGGCGTACCCGCTCAAGTCGATATCGGCGATCAATTTGAAATACGTCCCCGCATCCAGATAAGCGTCCCGCATCTTGTCCAACTGGTCGGCCGTTTCGATCAGGTAAGGATCGATCGCCGTTCCGGTCCCTCCGGCAAAATCGCCGCCCGCCGCATAGGCCTGGCCGTTGCCGAAACCGCCTCCCAGTACCGCGCCGAACGACAACATTATCGTCAATAGCCAGATTTTCGCTTTTCTTGCCGTCTCCAACATTCCCGCATACTCCCCTCGATTTCCTTTTCCTAGCTTAGGGACAGTATACGGAAAGCCAATAAAAGAATAATAAAAGTTCCGGCAATGCATCGACAAAAACCGCGAAGAGCCTGAGCTTCACGGTTTACAACAAATCTCCTATTCGTTGCTTGCTTCATAGCGACAGTTCAGCAAGGATTTAGCCGCGCTGATAGAAACGCTGCAGCTTCCTTCCGCTGTATTGTGCGGACTATCCATGGGAGGGCATATTTCGCTGCAGACTGCCGTGCGTTACCCGGAGCGCGTGCGAGCGCTCGTGCTGATCGGCACGCCGTTCACGAACGCGTTCAACTGGTTCGAGAGAACGACCGCGCCGTTCAGCCGTTTCTCCACGCGCCTCATTCCGCTTCGCACAACGGCCAAGCTGACGGCAAACGCGCTCTCCAAGCTTACTCCCTCCAATCACGCTTTCATTATGGAGGCGTTCGGGAAGATGACGCACGGCAATTTCGTGCGGCATTGGGCCGGCAACCTCCGTATGGACAGCAGGAGGGATCTGGAGAAAATCCAATGTCCGACCCTTATCCTGCACGGCGACAAAGATAATATGGTCGGCCGCCAACAGGCCGAGCTGGCAGCGCGGATTCCCGGCGCAGTCCTGCATACGATCCCGAACGCGCATCATTTGACGAATCTGGACAATCCGGACGAGGTCAATCGCATAATCCAGACGTTTCTGAACGGCCTCTAATCCGTATCTTCCAACCTTTCGCCAATTGGAGTCCATAGAAAAAAGCCGCGATTTAAGCGACTTTTTCCAAGCAACCTCCATGACGTCCTTCCGGTCTCTAGCGAGAAAATAAAATCTTACTTCAAATATCTTCCCGTAATCGACTGCTCCGCATCGACGATCTGCGCCGGCGTGCCTTCGAACACGACCTGGCCGCCTTTGCTGCCCCCGTCCGGTCCCATATCGATGATCCAGTCCGCTTGGCTAATCACGTCGAGATTGTGCTCGATGACGATGACCGTATTGCCGGCATCGACGAGGCGGTTCATGATCTCCAGAAGGTGACCGATATCCGACATGTGCAGACCGGTCGTCGGCTCGTCCATCACGTAGATGCTGCCCTTCTTATGCAGCTCGCTGGCCAGCTTGATCCGCTGGCATTCCCCGCCTGAGAGCGTGCTGAGCGGCTGGCCGAGCGTAATATAGTTCAGCCCCACGTCGCTCATTGCCTGAAGCTTGCGCACGACCTCTTTAAGCTGGAAGAACTCCAAGGCTTGCTCTACGGTCATCTCCAGCACGTCGGCAATCGATTTGCCGTCCAGCTTGTACGCCAGCACCTCTTCCTTGAAACGCCTGCCTCCGCATACTTCACACGGCAGCTTGACGCTGTCCAGGAACGCAAGATCCGTATAGACGGCGCCCAGCCCCTGGCAGTTCTCGCATGCTCCTTTGGAATTAAAGCTGAACAAGCCCTGGTTGACCTTGTTCGCGGAAGCGAACGCTTTGCGAACATCGTCCATGATGCCGGTGTAGGTCGCGGGATTCGAGCGCGTCGATACGCCAACCGCCGATTGGTCGATCACGATCGCATCCGGATGCTGGCCGAGAAATATTTCGTTAATCAGAGTACTCTTGCCCGAGCCGGCGACCCCCGTGACAACGGTCAGCACTCCCGTCGGAATATCCGCGCTCACGTTCTGCAGGTTATGCAACGAGGCCCCTTGGATGGACAGCTTGCCGGACGGCTGCCTGCAATCTCGCTTCAGCTCCAGCGGCCGTTTCATATGCGCGCCAGTCAGCGTGCCGGACTCCAGCAGCCCCTGGAAGCTTCCCTCGTACACGATATTGCCGCCGCGGCTTCCGGCGTGAGGCCCGACATCGACGATATGATCCGCCACCTTGATCACGTCGGGATCATGCTCGACGACGATGACGGTATTGCCTTTGTCGCGCAGCTTCTGAAGCAACTCGTTTAAGCGGTGCACATCGCGGGGATGCAGACCGACGCTCGGTTCGTCGAAAATGTAAGTGACGTCCACCAGACTGCCGCTCAGGTGCTTCACCATCTTGACGCGCTGCGACTCGCCGCCCGACAACGTGTCCGTCTCGCGATCCAGCGTCAAGTACTCGAGTCCGATATCGACCAGATGCTGCAGCCGCTCCGCCAAAGACTTGACGATCGGCGCGGCTCTCTCGTCGTCGATCTCCCGAACGACGCGAATGAGCTGGCCGACCTCCATCGAGGACAGATCCGCGATGTTGAGTCCGTTGATCCGGCAGCTAAGTGTAGCCTGACTGAGCCTCGCGCCGCGGCAGCTGGAGCAGGGACCTTCGGATATGTACGGCGCGACCGTTTTCTGCGTGCGCTCGGACTTGGCTTTCAAATCCTGCTTAATATATTTGTTGGTAAACTTCTCAAGGACGCCTTCCACCGTAATGTTCATGGGCTTCCCGGCGAAATCCATCTGAACCTTCCTGGCTTTGGCGTAAAGCAGCCGATCCAGTTCCTCCTCCGAATAATCGCCCAGCTTCTTGTCGAGATCGAAGTCGCCCGACTGCACGATCATATTCCATTCCCAGCTGTTCACCGAGTAGTCCGGAAGCAGAATGGCCCCTTCGTTTAACGACTTGGACAGGTCCAACGCCTTGTTCATGTCCACGCCCAGCCTGCGGCCGAGCCCGTTGCACTCGGGACACATCCCCTGCGGATCGTTAAACGAGAACAGATTGACCCCGCCGACATACGGACTGCCCACCCGGGAGAAGAGCAGACGGAGGATCGGAGAAATATCGGTAATCGTGCCCATCGTGGAATGCGAACCGCCGCCGAGCCGCTTCTGGTCTACGATGACGGCCATGCTCAGGTTTTCGATCCCGTCCGTATCCGGCTGCGGAACCTTAGGCAGGAAATTGCGCACGAACATGCTGAAGTTCTCGTTCAGCAACCGCGTCGATTCCGCGGCGATCGTATCGAACACGATCGACGACTTCCCGGAACCGGACACCCCGGTGAAAATCGTGATCTGCCGCTTGGGGATGCGCAAGGAGACGTTCTTCAGATTGTTTTCCCGTGCTCCCGTAATGACGATATACTCTTGATTCGCTTCGCTCATGCACGACTTCCTTCCGATCGCGTGATTTTGGACTTGCTATTTCCCGTCTTCTTCCTCTTCCAGCAGCTCGCTCAAGCGCAGCAGATTGGCGCTCCAGAACTTGCTGTAGAACGCCACCCAATCCTGAACTTCCCTGAGCGGCGCCGCGTCGAGTCTGAATCGCGTTTCTCTTCCGACTTTCCGGTCACGCACGAGCCCCGCCTCTTTAAGAATTGTCAAATGCTTGGATACCGCGGTACGGCCCATTTGAAACTGCCCCGTCATTTCATGAAGCGGCAGCTCGTCCGTCTCCGCTAACAAGTGAATAAGCTGCCGTCTGGTCGGATCGGCAATCGCGTCAAACACATCCCGCAGCTGGGGATTCTCGCTCACGGCACTCTCTCCTACGTATTAAGACCAAGGGACTTCTCAAATAGTTGCCCTGTTAAACAGACACCTTTTGGTGTCTCTTTTTTTGATTATAGGCCATCATTTGCACCCGTGTCAACAAGCCCCGCCTGCAACATTCCGGCGACAGTAGACGTCACTATGTCAGGATCGTAAGCACTCGATACTATGATTTCAGATCAAGGAGAAATGCATCATGAAAAAATCAGCTCTGACCTTCCTCTTAGTCACCGCACTGCTCGGCAGTCTGCTCACCGCTTGCTCCGGCAACAATAACGGGAACAATGCCGGAACTCCGACCGCCACGAATCCGCCGGTCGCCAGCGAAACCCCGGGAGCCGGCTCCAGCCCTTCCGCCGAACCGGAACAACCTGACAATTCCGCGAAGCCGGACGAGAATCCGTCCGCGTCGTCCACGGATAAAATCGTGAGCTCGATGCTGGAGAAAATAGAACAACCCAGTTTGATAGACCTTGCCCCTGAAGAATTGAAAAACTACTACGGCTTCGATCCCGAGCTTGTCGAGGAATTCACGATCAAAACCCCGGCATTTAATCTCATGTCCAATGAGATCGCCGTTATTAAAGTTAAGGACATTAAAGATATAGAGGCGGTTAAGAAAGGAATGGAGAAGCGCGCCGAAGACGTTCAGAAGATGTTCGAGCAGTACTTGCCGGAGCCGTACAAGCACGCCCAAAATTATAAAATCGAAGCCAAAGGAGAATATGTGCTGTTCCTCATTTCCGAGAGCGCCAACGATCTGGTGAAAGCCTTCAAGGAAATCGCGGCCTAACTCGCGCGGCTCCGATACGCCAACAACGGGCATCGGTTCTCCGAATGCCCGTTGTTGATGTATGCGGCGCGTCTAAACGTATCATAGTCGGGATTCGTTTTTTTTCGAAATTACGCTATCGCCCGCCGCGATCAGCGTGCCGGCCGCGGGCGTCGGTCGCCGGAATCGCAAAGCGTTTGCCCAGGAGGAATACGACCGAGATGAAGGCCAAATACAGACCGACAATCAGCAGAATCTCCCGCCATCCGCTTCTCTCGAACAGGCTCTCGCCCAATAGGGTTACGGCGATCAGGTAAGGGGTTTTGCCCACAATCGTCGCCGCGATGAAGGTGCGTCCTTTCATTCGGATGATCGCGGCATAAGCATTCACGAGCTGCGCGGGAACGAAAGGGAGCAGACGAGCAAACAGGACGGCGAAAAAAGCGTTGCGTTCGGCATAAGCCGTCAGTCTGCGGATTCCCTTCAGTCGAGCCGCCTTCAGGCGGCTCTCCTCCGTAAAGGTATACCGAATCCAGGCAAAAAGAATAATCGCAGCCAGACTGGAAATCGTCAGATTGATCAGACTTCCTGCCGCCGCCCCGTATTTCGCTCCGAACACGGCTGCGATCACGCCATACGGGACCGCCGGAACGATCGCGACGATCAGTCCGGCAAGCCCGATGAGAATGTCCTGATGCCACGCCGTATCCGAGTCGATCCAGGCGACGAGAGCTTCGCTATAGACGAACAGCCACAGCGCCGCCCCTCCGTAGACGCCTCCGAAAACCAACTTCTTGAGCAACGCTATCCCCCGCTTACCCGCCGTAATCTGTATCCGACTATCGCAAAATCCCCTTCTCCTTCGCCTGGCGGTACCAGTCCGGAAACTCGTTGAAAATCCGGTCGTACAGCTCTTCATCGCCGACCTGATCCAGATCGCTCAGCGCAAAGAAGTTGGCATTGTCAATGAATCGGCCTTGCAAATGGTCGAGCTCCTGCAATACGCCGAAATTCGCGTTGCCCAAGCCGACGAATTGCCAGAAGATGCTCGACTTCGAGCTGTCGATGAGCAGTTTCGATATTTTCTTCGTTTCGTAGATGCCGCCGTCGCTGAAGAAAATGACGTACGTCGGGAGAACGTCGCTCGGCTCCTCCTTCGTATACTTCCGAATGATGTCCGCCATCACGAGAGGCTCGTTGTTGCCGGAACCCAGCCCGCCGAACAGCCTTGGAGCCGGGTAGGTTTTCTTGACGTAGTCCTCGTAGTCGTTCTCGGTGACGCTTGGCGCCCGCTTCGACTTGCTGCCGAAAAACCAGACGTCCATTACGCCGTCGTCGTCCATGCACGCCGCGATCGCCAGCACCTTCTCGAACGCGCGCTGGACAGTGCCCTTCTGATACAGCGACGTCATCGAGCCGGAAGCGTCGAACACGACGGCCACCCGTGCCTTGATCGCGTCCATCCTCTTCTTCTCGAGCGATACTTTGACCTTTTTCTTCAAGAGATCGATTTTCGTCAAGTTGACTTTCGTCTCCGTGGGATTCGACACCGGCGTCGAGGCTGGCGTCGGAGCGGATGCGGGCGCTGGGGCCGAAGCGACGGACGAAGCCGCTGCGACTTGCGGCGCCGCTGCTTCTTCGGCTTCCGGCTCTTCGACGACTACACCGTGGGATTCCGCCAGCGGCTTCAGCCCTCCGTTAAAGCCGCGGCCGATCGCCCGGAGCTTAATCCAGCCGCCGTGCCTCTCCAATTCGACCAGCACCAGCGTCTTTTCCGCCTTGCCCTCGCTGCACTCGTATACGATTTCCGAACCGGAGCATTGGGCCGTCACTTTGCACCCCTGCACCTCGGAGAACGTACCCGGTCCGTCGAGCGTAGCCGCGAACACGCATTTTTGAATCGGCGAAGCAAGAAGACCGTTCAGGTCGATCGAAAATTTGACGGAATGCGGGTTTTGCGGTTCGAAACGGACGTTGCGCTCCGGATCTTCCGCTTGGTTATAGAAAATAAAATAGCGATCGGATGGCACCTTGCCCTGCTCGTTCACCATAAAGCAGCTTACGTCCAGCTCCGCCGGAGAGGTTGTCCACTCTACCGCGATTTCCAGCGTCCGATCGTTCGGCAACGGCGCGTTGGAACCTGTAATCAACTTCGTCGAATTCGACATGCGGCCGCCTCCTCCACAAATGATAGATATATTAGTCTACAATGATAGCACATCTCCCCTGGAATATGCTCGGAATGGCAGGTTAGGCGCGAAAAGCGGGACTCCAGTCCCTACCCGAGACGGTGATGAGAAATTGTGCCTATTTCGAGACGAAACCGAACGGCCGAAATAAATAGTGTCCTTTCGATGAAGTCGATCGAGGGACTCGGTTTTCGATTACGGCTAAGGGAGGACTTTCGAATGAACGAAACCGCGAACAGAATGAATAGGAGGTTCGTGACGTTATTTCTGGTTGCCGTCTTGTTGTTCCTCACGGCCGCGCCCCGGTCTTCATCGGCGGCAGACGCGCGCTTCAAGGACGTGCCGACAGCACACTGGGCATACGAGGCGGTTCATCGGGCTGCTGACGAGGGTTGGGTCGATGGCTACAGCGACGGGTCGTTCCGTTTGACGCAGCGGGTGACCGAAGCCGAATTCCTGAAGCTTCTCCTGTCGGCCGCTATCCCCGACGAGCTTCCGGCCCGCCAGGCGGGCGAAGTCTGGAACGCCCCGTATTACAAGTACGCCGAAGAGCGGAACTTTCCTTTATCCGGGGCGGGCGCGAGCTTCGACAGAGGCGGCGCCGCGCAGCTTATCGCCGCCTTGAAAGGGCATATCCTCGGACGAACCGAGGCGGTCCGTTATTTGCTCGACAACGGGCTGTCAAACGGCATCACCTCGGCGACAGTGGAAGGCTATCAGATGCAGAAAGCGCTAAGCCGGGCGGAAGCCGTCCAGTTTATCGTCAACGCGCTGGGCGGAGCGGCGAACGCCGAACCGCAGCCGGAGGCAAGTGCGGGCTACAGTCTAAGAGGCATTGCCATCGGAGACTCCGAAGCGACGGTTGCCGCCAAGCTGGGCAAGCCCAACCGCGTCGATCCGAGCGAATACGGGTTTCAATGGCACGTATATAACGACGACTACAAGCAGTACGCGCAGATCGGCATCGGCGGGGGTAAAGTCGTCGCCTTGTTCTCCAACGCCAACGTATGGCGCAGCGGCGACGGACTCGGAATCGGATCGGCGACAGCGGCGATCGAAGCGAAGCTCGGCAAGCCCCGCAGCTTGACGGAGCTCGATACGAACGTATTTATTCGCGCAGCGAAGGAAACTTACCCGAGCTACGAGGTAGATGGCTCTTATTTGACCTTTATTCTGGATCACCATAACGGCGGGAAGACGATGGGAATGTATATGATCGAGAGGAAAACGGCGGCCGCGCGCAAAGGCAGCTACGGCGTCGTCACCCCTTCGCTCCTGACCGCGTACGAGCGGGAGCTGCTGGATCTCGCGAATGTCTCTCGCGTTCTTGCCGGCAAGAAGGCGCTCGCCTGGGACGCCAAGATCGCCGGCACGGCCCGCGATCATAGCAAGGATATGGGGCAGAACGGCTTCTTCGATCACGTCAATCCGCAAGGGCGCAGTCCGTTCGACCGGATGAAAGCCGACGGCATCGCCTACTCGGCGGCTGCAGAAAACATCGCGGCCGGCCAGATCAATGCCATATTCGCCCATGCAGAATGGATGAATTCCGAAGGCCACCGCAGCAACATTTTAGGCGACAAGTACGAGCGGCTTGGAGTAGGGATCGCTTATTCGGACGATTACGAATACCGGATCTATTACACCCAAAACTTCTACACCCCGCGCGGATAACCGCGCGGGCCGATGTTAAGCCGATCGGCCGAATCGGCCAGGACGACGCAAGCGGCGGCCGCGGAAGCGATCGACACGTTTACAGGAAGCTCTCCAGCAGCATCCAGATTCCCATTAAGCCGAGCAGGACGCCGGAGCACTTTTCCGCCCATTCTCCCATCAGCGGCCTAAGCTTCTCGGCGAACGTCACGCCGATAAAGGTGAATACGAACGAACGTGAAGCGATCAGCGCGATAGTGAGCAGCATCGGAACTTGCATAAATCCGGCGGAAACCCCTACCGCAAGCTCGTCTATGCTGATGCTGACGGCCGCCGCGATCAACGGCCAACCGACAAGCGCTTGATTCAACGCCTTCTTCTCCCCCTCTTCATCGTCGAAGAAAAGAAAGTACATCGACACCGCGATCAACAGCAGAGCGCCGAGCGCCGGCGCCGCGGGCGCGACAAAGCGGCCGAGCGATCCTCCGATGACGACGCCGGCGATCGGCATAACCGCCTCGGCTGCAGCGAAGACGAGAGCGATCCTCACCTTGTCCCCGGCTTCCTTCTTTAATCCCAACGAGGCAGACACGATCAGCGTATCGAGTCCGAGACACATCGTCAGAATCCAGGCGAATAATATCTCCATGCCCCCCGCTCCTTAGGATCTTTGCTACAGATATATTCCCGAAGCCGCCCCGGCAGTACAAGCCCTTGAATAAGATAGCGGCCATGAAGAGAAGCTAGCCAAAACACTAAATCTCTTTCGAAAGCAGGTATCCTATGAGAAGCCGAATCAAAACCGCGTTAGGAATCGCCGCCCTGTCCCTGATGCTGGCAGCGCCGGCTTACGCGCAAGCGGGAACGGCAAACGGCGGGAACGGCGGGTTAGGCAACGGGATGGGAGCTCCGTCCAACGGATCGAACATTCGCGCGCAGAGCGTCGACCGGACGAACGGCCATGAGATCAGCGTCTACGGCACGGGAACGGGCAGCCAATTCCGCAACGTAAACCCGGGAGCTCCTGGCACGACGAACGTTAACAACGGCTATGGCTACGGCAACCGGACTTCCGCGGACGGCGCCTATCGGGCCGCCGCGACGAATTCGGGCAGGGGCATCGGCTGGGGATGGCTCGGTTTGCTCGGGCTGTTCGGGCTGGCCGGCATTCGCAACCGGAATCCGCAGCGCAATCGCTGATCTTCCCCCTCGCAATTAACGATGCAGCTCCCGTTCCGGCCGACGGACGAGACTTGCATCGTTTTTTGCGCTTCTTGGACATCCCGACTCCGACATACAATGAAGCGTGCTGCCTATCGCGATGGTATGGAAAGGGGGTATGGCTATGTGGGTGAAGCCCGAATTCAAGATTATCGAGCTTTGCGCCGAAGTGACCGCCTACGCCTATCGGAAATAAGCATTCATCCCGGAGAAATCCGGCATCTCTTATAGGAAGGGGGAAGGCCGTGATCCTTAAAGTGTTGGGAGCCGCCGCGGGAGGCGGCTATCCGCAATGGAACTGCGCTTGTCCGAACTGCGAGCGCGTCAGAGCGGGCGTTCCGTCCTTACGGGCGCGAAGGAACGATTCGCTCGCCGTCAGCCCGGACGGCGAGCGCTGGGCGCTGCTGAATGCAAGCCCGGATATCTGCCTCCAGACGGAAGCGTACGGCGCGCTTCATCCGGGACCTTCCTTGCGCGGCTCCCCCGTCCAAGCCGTCCTGCTGACCGATGCCGAATTGGATCATACGACGGGACTTCTTCAACTGAGACAGAGCTCGTCCCTGGACGTATATGCGCCCCCTCCCGTCCTCCTTGCGCTTGCGAACGGTTTTCCGGTCAGAAAAATCGTCGAACCGTACGCGGACTTCCGTTGGCGCGAGGCGAGGCCGGAGGAATCTTTTCCACTTTTTGGGGGACAATTAGCGGTATGTCCGTTCTATTTGGGCGACAAGCCTCCCCGCTACTCCTGGTCCAGCCGCAATCAAGACCGGGGGGCGTGGGTCGTCGGCTATCGCATAACGGACAATACGACGGGCGGCGTCGCCGTCTATGCGCCAGGGATCGAGACGTGGTCGCGGACGCTCCAGCGTCATCTCGAAGGCGCCGATTGCATTCTGCTGGACGGAACCTTCTGGCGCGACGACGAGCTTCGCCTGCTTGGCGTGTCCGAGTTACGGGCGTCGGACATGGGACATCTCCCCGTTGCCGGCGCGAACGGAAGCGCCGAGCGGTTAGCCCGGATTCCGGCCCGTCGCAAAATCTATATTCACGTCAACAACACGAATCCGATGCTGGACGAACGCTCGCCGGAGCGCCGAATGGTAACGGAGCTGGGCATTGAAGTCGGGGTTGACGGAATGGAAATGGAGGTTTGACGTTGGAATCGTATTTGCTGTCTAACGAACAATTCATCTCGCGTCTGCGGCAGGTCGGGGAGGAGCGCTATCACGACAAGCATCCCTATCATATCGCCATGCACGAAGGCAAGCTCTCCCCCGCCCAGCTTCGGGCATGGATCGCCAACCGCTTCTACTATCAGAAGAACATTCCGGTCAAAGACGCGTTAATCCTCGCCAAGCTGCCGTCCCGGGAGGA
>NZ_JBEPYQ010000141.1:0-14201 GCF_041641335.1 Cohnella sp.
CTGTAATGCTGTCTTTGCTCCCCCATACCGGACACCTCATTTTCTTGTTGTATTCATTATCTGTCTGCTCTTATGAGGTGTCCACTTTTTATTCTAGCTCCAGACAGACCGTTACATGAGCGACTGGGGCGGTTGGCGAGGGATTAGCGGTCTCGCAGACCGTTACATGTGCGATTGGAGCGGTTGGCGAGGGATTAGCGGTCTCGCAGACCGTTACATGTGCGACTGGGGCGATTGGCGAGGGATTAGCGGTCTGGCAGACCGTTACATGTGCGACTGGGGCGATTGGCGAGGGATTAGCGGTCCAGACAGACCGTTACATGTGCGATTGGAGCGGTTGGCGAGGGATTAGCGGTCTCGCAGACCGTTACATGTGCGACTGGAGCGGTTGGCGAGGGATTAGCGGTCTCGCAGACCGTTAAAAAGGCAAACCGATGAATGTACATCGATTTGCCTTTTTTTACAACTCCGTATTTTTTACTGGCCGGCGTTCGCCGCAGCGTCGTCACCGGCATCGGCTTGATCGCCGGTCTCTCCGTCGATCGAACCCGAGGCCGGTTGAACGCCGCCGTACAGCTGCGGACGCGGCGTGCCGTACAGACCGATCTCCGCGTCATATGCGTCGAAGATTTGGCGTGCGATCGGAGCCGCACCCCAGCCGCCGTAGCCGCCGTCCGGCACCACGACCGCGACCGCCAGCTTCGGTTTGTCCGCCGGAGCGTAGGCGATGAACACCGCGTTCTCCACTCTGCGGCGGTTGCCGACGTCCTGCTGGGACGTTCCTGTTTTCCGCATGAACGTGTACGGAACGCCATCGAAGCCCTGAACTTTAACCAAGGCCATCCCCTTCTCAATCTCTTTCCAGTATTGTTCGGGGATGTCGATCGAATTCAGCATTTCCGGCTGGAAGCCCACGGTGACATTGCCGTCGACGTCGCGAATTTCCTGCACGAATTGCGGCTTCATCCGCTTGCCGCGACTCGCCAGCGTTGCCGTGTATTGCGCCAGCTGCAACGCCGTATACTTCGCCTGCTGGCCCCAGGAAGACCGGATCAACGCGGACTGAAGGCCTTCGGTCTTCATGCTCTTGAAGTAGTCGACGACGCCCGCGGATTCGCCCTGAAGCCCGCTGCCGGTCGTAACGCCCAAGCCGAACTGCTTCAGGTAGTTGTCCCACAAGATCAAGCCGGAATCTCCATCATACTGATAAAGTTTATTGCCGACCATCGACGACATGAAGGCATTGGAAGATTTCCAGATCGCCTGCCATGCCGTAATTTTTCCGTTGGCCGCATTACTAGCGTTCCAAATCCGAACCTCGTGGCCCTTGCGTCCGAACTCGAAATATCCCGGATCGTTGAACACCGTGCTCGTCGTAAACAGCTTCTCGTTCAAGCCGATCAGCACGGACAGAGGCTTCTGCGTGGAACCGAGGTATACCAGGGAGGACGGATGATTTTTGCGCTGCTCGTACTCCTCATACGGAGGCTGCACCTCGCGGATCGTGCCGTTGTATTGGAAAAACGTGATCGCGTCCAGATCCTTCTGGCTGATCCCGCCCTGCCATACGCTCGGATCGTAGTCCGGCATGCTCGCCATCGAGATCACTTTGCCCGTATCCACTTCCATCGCAACGGCGTAGCCGGTCGTCGGATGCGCGCTCTCGTACTGCTTGCCCTTCGCGTTCCGCACGAAAGCGATATGCTCCATGATCGCCTGCTGCGTCTTCAACTGCACGTTGCGGTTGATCGTCAAGTACAAATTCTCGCCCTTGACCGGTTTCGTCAGCTTCATCGGACCGATAATTTCGCCTTGATTGTTGACGGGATATTCCCGGATGCCGTTGCTTCCGCGCAGCTCATCCTGGTACATCAGCTCCAGACCGTCGAATCCGACTTCTTCCGTCTCGATGTACCTCAGCGCCTTGTCGGCCTGCTCTTTGTTAATCTCCTTGTACTTGTCGAGGTCCTTCGCCCCGCTCAGCTTTTTCATGTAGCCGACCAGCTGCACGGCGACGTGGTCTTCGCTGTACTGGCGAATGCTCTCCTCAACGATGTCGATGCCTTTGAATTCGGAGCGATGCTCGGAGAAGTACGCGATCTCCTCCTTCGTCAACCCCGTCTTGATCCGTCTGGGGTGATGCGCGGAATTCACTCGGCCCTTGAGGTCCATGTCCTCGTAGACGTCCTCCGCCGTAAGCGGCTTGACGCTCTTGTCGCCCAGACGGTCGAACACTTCGACGAGACGGGCTGCGAGATCCATCGCTTCGTCGCTTTTCATTTTCATATCCAACGTATAGTACAAAGATTGCGTCGATACCGAGTACGCGATCTCGTTGCCGGTCGAGTCGTAGATATTGCCCCGGATCGGAGGGACCGGAACGGTTCTGGAGCCGATCTGGTGCTCCTTCGCCTTCAAGTTGTCGCCTTCTACGAACTGCAAGTAAGCCAATCTGACGATCAATACGGAAAACACGAAAAACGTAACGAAGAAAAACACGTTAAGACGGAAGCTGAAATGCCTCCTGTTGCGGATCTCCCGCTTCTGGGCTTCTTCCGTCATGTTGCTGCTCACCCGGTCACTCCTCCTTGCCGTATATGCGTATCGGCAAATCCGGGGGGATCGAACCAATTGCCCGTCTTTGCCCAAGTGGAATCCAGCGGAATCCATCTCTTTTCTTCAGTCGAATAAACTTCGTTCCAGGCGTGCGCCCCGTATCCGCCGCGCCCATCGTAACCGAGCCCGGTCACGACGCGAACGTCCATGCCGACCGCGCGCGCCATGGAAGCGTACAGCCGCGAGTAGTCGATGCACACGCCCTTGCGCGTCACGAACGTCGTCTCCGGGTTTTGCTCCCGCCATTCCCCTAACTCCTCGTAAGCCCGCACCTTATCGTCGTCGTACGAAATGCGCGTTCCGACCCAGTCGTACAGCGCCCGCGCCTTGGCTCTGTCGCCTTCCCGATCCTTCGTGACGGTCAGAGCCGCCTGCACGATGTCCTCGGGAAGCTCGGCGTCGATGACGTCGTACCGCTTCTGCCACAGCTGGTCCAGCTCTCCCGACATCGCCTTCGCGAACACCGGGAGCCGCTCTTCCAGCACGCCTCCCGCGGCCGGGCGGATAATCTGCGCCGCGACCTCCCGGTAAAGCCCGGATTGCTGAATGTAATCCGTCATCGGCCCTTGGGGCAGCAGCGCGCAATAAGCGAACAGAGCCGCCGTGATCAGCAGCGCCCTTCCCGCGCCCAGCACGGCTCCGAGCGCTCCTCCGGCCGCGCGGCTAACCACCCCGCCGGATGATGACGGGAAGCCCGAAGGCGACGCCGGTCCCGGCAGAAGCGCCCTTGCCGCCAACCCGGCCGCCAGGCGAACGAGCGTGTGGACGATCAGGAACAGCGCGGCGAACCGCAGCAGGGGCAGGTCACGCAGCCCGGTTACCGCCGTGTAGAAAAACTGCGACAAAGCGGAAGAGTCCGGACTCGGACGCGCGATGCTGCGTTCGGCGAGCCATCCCTGCAGCCGCGGCGACAGCTCCGAAGCGGCGATCGCCGCGAGCACGACCGCCAGCACCGTCAACAGAGCTTCTCCCAAAAAGGAGGCGAGCCGCCTGACGGAGCCCGAAGCGCCCCGGCGAACGCCCTGGTACAAGGAAAGAGCGATGATCGAGAGCAGCGCCCAGGTGACGAAATTGGCGTCGACGACCGTCCCCCAGCCCTTCATCCCGCTTACTTCGCCGAAGCCCGCGCCTTCGTGACAAAGTCGCGTACCTCGCCTTCCATTTTCCACGTGCCCAACGAAATGCCGCGAAGCTTAACGGAGACCTCCCCCGAGTTCGGCACCCCGGTCAGCTCGAGATTGTCCGTCGTAATCGTGTAGGAGCCGTCCGCGTTCGCCGTGTAGATCGCCTCACTCGCTTCGCCCGCCATCAGCTTGATCGCTTGATCCTTGGCTTCCTCCGACACCTTGGCGCCGACTTCCTTGATGTCGGCGATCGAGTAACCGCCGTAAGTCGCGATGCCGATAACGATCGCGGCTACGAGCACCCATTTGAGCACCGTCTTAACCACCTTGATCACGATCAGAATCGCCACGATCGCCACCGCGATCACGATCCAATTGTCCTGCAGGAACGTCAGCCAAGCGTCCGTATCCAGATTCATCCGATTTCCCCCCATGAAAAAAAGTCGTCTCTCGAATTTCGCATAGTTCCTATTATACCGTAACCGTTCGGTCGCAGTAAACGACGGGCATATCCGCCGGAGGTCTGACGTAAAAGTAGGATAAGCCGCGGTTGCGGACAAGGGGAGCCTCGTCCCCATATCGACTAGGAGGTTCAGGAGAACATGAAAACCGCCGTATGGCTTTATTTATTTTTGTTCGTCGCGTTTTTCGATCTGCACGCCCAATACCCGATGCTTACTCCGTTCGCCGTCTCGCTCGGGGCGGCCCCGTCGTTCATCGGGCTCGTGATGGGCATGTATTCGTTGACGCATCTGCCCGGCAACCTGATCGCCGGAATCGCCGTCGATCGCAAAGGAAGCCGGCTGTTCATCGCCTTAAGCCTGATCGGCGCGGGCATTCTGCTGCTCTTCCAAGCCCGCGTGACCGACCCTTGGCAGCTTCTCTATATCCGCTCGCTCAGCGGTTTCGTGCTTGCCTTCCTGTCTCCGGCCTGTATGTCCCTGCTCGCCAGATTGGCGAAAAACCATATCCAGCAAGGCAAGCTGATGGCCGGCAACGGCCTCGTGCACACGGTCGCCTCCGTCGTCTCCCCCGCGGCGGGCGCGATCCTCGCCGCCAAGCTCGGCTTCAGCCAATCTTTCGCCCTGCTCGGATGGGTGCTGCTCGTTACCGGCATTCTGTCGCTATGGTTCGTCAAGGAGCCCGCCATCGAGCCGCAGCCGGCCGCCGGGGAGAAGAAGCCCGCCGGCGCGTCCGCTCCAGCGGCTGACCCCCACGCGCCGGACGAGAATACGCAAGCGCCCGCGGCCGGAGGGTTCCCCTGGGCCGTGTTCATTCTGCCGATCGGCATGGCGTGCGCGCAAGGCATACTTGCCTTCGAGCTGCCTCTGCGGGGCACGGACGCCGCGACGATCATGAGCACCGGCATCCTGTTTTCGATCATCAGCCTAGGCTCCCTCGTGACGCTCGGACTGCTGTTCCTGAACCGGTACTTGCCGTACTTCCGAACCGTCATCGGAGTCATGCTGCTGGCGATCTGCTATTACGGACTGGCCTCCGACTGGCCGGTCCCCCTGCTGGCGCTGCTGTTCGTAATCGGTATGGCCAAGGGCGTCATCTTCCCTGCGATGACCTCGTTCCTGCTGCAGCTGAGCGGTCCGTCCCGGTACGGGCGGACGTTCTCGATTTTGTCCATTTCGCTGTCGATCGGCGCCTTCCTCGGCCCGGTGGCGGCCGGGGCGGTCAGGGAGCATTTCTCGCCCTATTTTCTATCCTTCATCGCGCTGATGATCGCCCTAACCTTCCTGTTCCCGCGGGCCGCCTTCAAGTCGAACTGGAATCCGGGGGCGGCGCTCCCGCCTCACGCCCATTGACCCGAATCCGCATACGCCCGTTCCCTCCCCGATTCCGGCAAAGAGATTGCCCGGATCTGGGTATCCGCACACTTCGCGCCCGGGGCATTCGCATATGGTGTATGACAGCCCATGCCCGCCCGGCCCTCCCCAGAGCCGAGGTCGGGCCGAATCGGAAGCTGAAGGAACGGGGTGACCCCTATGTCCCAATTCACAGCGGGAAGCGGCGCGACAACGACGATCGTGCTCGTGCTGTTCATCCTTCTCGTTCTCGTGCTCCGCGCCCACTAGGGCGCGAGCCGATCGCCGCCGCCTGGGGCCGACGCCTGCCGCGGCGGCCGACCGCGGAAGCGATAAGGACAAGCAGCCGGGCCGACGCAACAATTCCCGAAAAAATGGTACAATAAGGAGCATATCCCTCAACGACCGGAGGAACCGCCTTGGATATCGCCATCATCGTCGAAGGAAAAAACGACAAAAGCCGCCTCTCCCGCGTTCTCGCCCCGGAAGTGCCGATTCACTGCACGTTCGGCACCTTGAATACGGACCGCATCGAGACGCTTCGCCGGGCGGTCGGAGACCGGCACGTGTATTTGTTCACCGACCACGACGCTTCCGGGCGGCGCATTCGGGGCATTCTGCGCGACGTATTCCCGGACGCCGATCATATCTACACGCGACGAGGATACATGGGCGTCGAAGGAACTCCGGAGGAGTACTTGATCCAGCAGCTGGAGAAGGCCGGACTCGAGGAATACATCGTTTATCCCGAACCGGACGGGCATTTTCGGCTGATCTGAACTGCGGGCGCACACAGACAAGGGCCGTTCCGCAGTCCACTCGACTACGGAACGGCCCTTCGGCGTTTTCCGGATTACAGAACGCTTTTGATTTTCTTCACCATTTCGCTCGGGCTCAGCTTCTGTTCCCCCGTGGCTTCCAAATCGATATAATCGTTGGCCGATATCCAGTCGCGGATCTGCCCTTTCTTGTCGAGCAGCACGATCAGGTTCATATGGCCGAAGTTGCCGTCGTTGTCCTTCTGGACGAGAATCTGGTACTTCCGCGCCAGGTCGGCCGTCTCCTGCTCGTCGCCCCGCAGGAACTTCCAGCCTTCCGGATCGGCTTCGAACCGCTTCGCGTAGTCCTGGAGCAGCTCCGGCGTATCGCGTTCCGGATCGATCGTCACGGAGAGGAACTGCACGTCTTTGCCGAACAGCCCTTGTTCTTTAAGCTCGTCCTGCACTTGAGACATGACGAACGTCGTCGGCGGGCAGACGTCGGGACAATTCGCGAAGAAGAAATAGAGCAGTCTTGCTTTGCCGTTCGTACCGCTCAGCGATATGGACTCGCCGTTCATATCGGTGTAGGAAAACTCGGTTCCCTGCCCTTGCACGGGAAGCTCGTCCTTCTTGTTCTGCTGCTGCAAAATAAAGTACCCCATCACGAGGCACAAGAGAAGCACGACCAGCGAAAAGCCGTAACGTCCGAGCCACGACCTCTGCGGCCCGTCCGGCTTGACCGGCTCCACGACAACGTCCGCTCCGGCGCCGGCCGGCTGCTCGGCCTGAGCCTTCTCTTCCTTCGATGAATCCATCTCCCTACACCCCCGTCGTATTCAACACCATCGTCAGAAACATAATCATCAAATAATTGATCGAAATCATAAAATCCGTTTTCGCCCATTTCTCGTCGTCCTTGGCGCGAAGTCCCCCGACCGCGTGCACGAACCAGACCGCGGCGATTCCGACGGATAAAACAAGGAAATAAATGCCCGCGTAATCGTAGTAGTACATCAATATGGATGCGGGAATGAGCAGCAAAATGTAGGGCAGCATTTGCCATTTCGTTCTCGTCACGCCTTTGACGACCGGCAGCAGCGGAAATCCGGCGGCTTTGTACTCTTCCTTGCGGCGGATCGCCAGCGACCAGAAGTGGGCGGGCTGCCACAGGAACAGCAGCGCGAACAAAATCCAGGCCCCGGCATCGACTTCGTTCGTCACCGCGCAGTAGCCGATGACCGGCGGCATCGCTCCGGAAACTCCCCCCACCGACGTGCTCCAGGTCGAGCTGCGCTTCAGCCACATCGTATAGACGACGATGTAGACGAACATGCCGAGCAGCCCCAGCCAGCCGGTAAGCGGATTAACGAGCAGAAACAGAACGGCGAGACCCGCGATTCCGAGCGCGATGCCGTAGCCGAGCACGAACCCGGGAGACAGTCTCTTCTGCGGAAGCGCCCGGTCGCGCGTTCGTTCCATCTTAAGGTCGAGATCCCGGTCCCAGTAATTGTTGACGACGCAGGACGAAGCCATCGTCAAGGTCGACCCGATCAGCATCCAGACCAGAATCCATATATCCGGGTCCCACTTGGAAGCGACCCAATAACCGCCGAAGGCGGCAATCAAGTTCAAGCGGATAATTCGCGGCTTGGTTAGAGCCACTAGATCTTTAAGCACGGAGCTCCTCCTCATACCTGATGTCTGTTCAATGATACCGCAAATCTTCAAGCATTGACAATGTTCGCCTATCCGAGTTCATCAAATCGCCACTACATGGAAACGGGCGGAGGAGCCCTGCGGGAAAAATCCGTTCGCCCAGTCACACAATCCGGGCCGCCTCAATACACTGTATTGCGACAATCGCCCAGCACCTTCGCAACTGAAGCGGGCGACTTGACTAAGGAGGCTGCGTGCGCAGACGCGAACAGAGTCCGGGGCGATTGCATGGCGCGGATTGTCCGAACGTGTATTAACATCTCAAGGAGGACGTACAGATGTTGAATAACAAAATGCCCTGGGGCGGATATACCCAGCCCCAAACGAGCCTGATGCCCATGAATGCCCAGGCGGCGGGCATGCCGAGCATGATGCCGGCGAACATGATGGTGCAAGGAGCGATGACTCCCCAGTCCATGCCGTCCGGCGTGCCGGCGACTCCGGTCGGAATCGGGATGCCCGGATTGCCGGGCCAGCCGGAAGAATCCTACGTCGAGAACATTCTTCGCATGAACCTGGGCAAGGTCGCCACGCTGTACATGACCTACGAGAACAACTCGGACTGGAACGCGAAAATTTTCAAAGGCGTCCTGGAAGCCGCGGGACGCGACCACATCATCATCAGCGACCCGGTAACGGGCAAGCGCTACTTGCTGCTGATGCTGAACCTGGACTACATCACGTTCGACGAGCCGCTGAATTATACGTTGCCTTTCGGCACCGCCCGCTGACGGAAAGTCCATATTCTCAGCCCGTCGCGGCCACCCTTTACCCATTGCGTCATCTCTTGCCAGGAACGCCCTTCGCGGCGTTCCTTTTCGATTTCGGCCGCCTCGGCTCCCGTCGCCGTTCTGCGGATTTCGACGAAGACGCCAGGCTGAGCCGTATTCTCGGCGAACTCGACGTTCCTCCATAATTCCGGACGGGCTTCGGCCCATTGGAGGAAATGTTCGCGATGTTCCTCCTGAACGACATACTCGCAAAACAAGATCATGACCTTCGTCTCCCTTCATATTTTATAGCGGTTACGTCCATACTTAACCTCATAAAGTGCGTGTTATGGAACAACCTCAAGGGGGGCTTACGTTATGGATACCGGTACGCATTTCGTGTTTGGTCTGGGCCTGGGCGGGCTGGCCATGACCGATCCCGTCATCGCTTCGCACGCCTATGGCCCGATCGCCATTCTGATCGGCACCGTCGCGGGCTCGAACGCTCCCGACCTGGACGGGCTGCTGAGATTCAAAAGCAATGCCGATTATATCAAAAACCACCGGGGCCTGTCCCATTCTTTTCCGGCGATCGCCGGGTGGACCGCGCTGATCACCGCCGCGGTCTCGCTTGCGTTCCGCAGCATCCCCTGGTGGCATATCGCCTTCTGGGTGCTGGTGGCCGTCGTCGTCCATGTGCTGACCGATCTGTTCAACTCCTACGGCACGCAAGCTTACCGACCCGTGAGTAAACAATGGGTGGCCTGGAACATCATCCACATTTTCGATCCGTTTATCTTCTCCGCCCATCTGTTCGCGATCTTGCTCTGGATATCCGGAATCGCCGTTCCGCAAGTCATTTTTCCCGTTCTGTACGCGCTGCTCGGCATTTACTACGGCTGGCGGACGCTCGTGCACCGAAGCCTGTCCAAGAAGATCGCCCGGCAAGACCCCGAGGGCCAGCCCGGCGACCGCTATACGCTGCTGCCGACCGTCTCGCTGTACCGCTGGAATCTCGTCCGCATTTCCACGGATTGCACATACGGCATCGGGGAATGGAGCCATGGGAAAATCAAGTGGCACGACGTGCTGAAATGCGACGAACATCCGGCGATCGACGCCTCCAAGCAGCATGTGGACGTCCAAGCTTTCCTCAGCGTCACGCCCTTCCCTTGCGGGCATGTAAAGCCGCGTACGTGGGGCTACGAAGTCCGCTGGGTCGACGTGCGCTACCGCTACCGCAAGCAGTATCCGTTCGTGGCCGTCGTTCTGATGGATTTGAACCTCCATCCGCTGCAATCGTACGTCGGCTGGCTGAGCGACGAGAGGCTGGAGAAGCGGCTGCGCATGAACTCTTATTGAAGCTGGATCTCAGCGGCTTGAGGAGCTGGATCTCAGCGGCTTGAGGAGCTGTCTCATCAGACGGCTCCTCTTGACGTTTGCTTGCTCAAGGCGCACAATATGAAAAGCCCGAGGGGTTTCCTCGGGCTTTCGGTCCGAACCGATAGTTCTTAGCGACCGGAAAGTTGTTGCTCGGCAATTTGGACAAGCTTCTTGGTGATATAGCCGCCAAGGGAACCTGCATCGCGGGACGTTACGTTGCCGTAATATCCGTCAGCCGGAATTTGGACGCCCAGGGATTGGGCTGCTTCCATTTTCATGCTTTGCAGTGCCGCTTTGGCTTGCGGTACGACGAGTTGGTTGCTTGATGCCATGATTGAAATCTCCCTTCGCCTTAATGATTGGTTTGCAAGCTTGCCAACTTAGTATGCTAGATACGAAGAAAAATATGCGAGGTGAAATCGTGAGTAAAACTTTGTCACTCTTGTTCGCCGTTCTGTCCGTGATCGGCATGCTCGCAACGGGTTTCTCGATCGGCTACAACGTATGGCTGGCGCTGCTCTTCGGCGTCGTCACCCTGGCCGTTACGGGGTTCGGGTTCGTCCTTAAGGCGAAGCTGAGAAAAAAATCCGCTTAGCGAACGAGCGGCAGGAAGCCCATCGCTTCCTTCGCCTTGGTCAGCGTCCGCTCGGCCAACGCGTTGGCGCGCTCGGCGCCGTCCCGCAAAATGCGGTGAATTTCCCCGGAGGAACGCACGTCCGCGTAAATGCGCTGCATCGGCTCGAGCGCCGCGACGACGACTTCGGCCAAATCTTTTTTGAATGCGCCGTAGCCCTGACCGTCGTACGCAGCCTGAACTTCCTCGACCGTTTTGCCCGAGCATTGCGCGTAGATCGTCATCAGATTGCTGACCTCCGGCTTGTTCTGCACGTCGTATACCACTTCCCGGCCCATGTCCGTCTTGGCCCGGGATATTTTTTTGCGGATCTCTTCCGGCGTGTCGAGCATGGAGATGTAGCTTCCCGCGCTCGGGCTGCTCTTGCTCATTTTCTTCGTGCCTTCCTCCAGCGACATGATGCGCGCTCCCTGCTTCGGAATGAACGGCTCCGGGATGACGAACGTGTCGCCGTAACGGTGATTAAACCTTCCCGCCAAGTCGCGCGTCAACTCCAAATGCTGCTTCTGATCGTCACCTACGGGAACAAGCGTAGGGTTGTAGAGCAAAATATCGGCCGCCATCAGAGCCGGATAGACGAACAGCCCCGCTCCCACAGCCTCTTTGCCCTCGGATTTGTCCTTGAATTGCGTCATCCGCTCCAGTTCGCCCATATAGGACATCGTCGTCAACAACCAGCCGAGCTCGGCATGCGCCGGTACATGCGATTGGATGAAAATCGCCGCCTGCGACGGATCGAGCCCCGCGGCCACGTACAGCGCCGCCACGGACTCGGTCTGCTCCCGCAGCGCCGCCGGCTCCTGCGGAACCGTAATGGCGTGGAGATCCGCGATCATAAAGTAACAGTCGTGCTCATGCTGCAGGGCGACGAAATTTTTCATCGCGCCGATGTAGTTGCCGATCGTCAGCTTGCCGCTGGATTGAATGCCGGATAGTACGCGTTGCTGCTTGGACATCGTTCGAATCGCTCCTTTTTCTCATCTCGGGAAAAACAAAAAAAGCCTTCCTCCGTTAGGGACGAGGAAAGCCGTGGTACCACCCTAATTCGTATCGCGACGCAAAAGCCCTGACGCGATACCTTATCGTTCCTGTAACGGGGAACCGTCGGGAAAGCATGGGACGGAAACCTGCCGCCGCGTCGCATGCGCATTCGGGCGGTCGTCTTCCATCGTTTCGCTTCCGGCTCCAAGATCCATTCCGCAAGGCGTGCGTGCCGGCTTTCAGCCAATCGCCGGCTCTCTGTGAGCGCTCCATCCAGGCGTACTTGTTCTCTTCATCGCCGAATATATTTTAGTTGTTACCCATTATACCCCGCCATGCCGCTTTGTCAACCGTCATCGGGCGGTTCGGGCGATTGCAAGTCATGAATGACGAATGTACAAGCATACGCTATAATAATCGTAATGCTTACTATTAGGAATAGGATGTGAAGTCGTGCCCAACGGTTGGATGAGATGGACTACCGCAGCGGCTTCGGTCGTATGCGCCGCGCTGCTGGCGTTGATTTTTTTCGGCCGGGATTTGTCGGAATGGACCTGGACCCTGGACAACACGAAGCTGCAAAATTTCAAAATCATTTTCATCAGCATCATTCTCGAAGCGCTGCCGTTTCTGCTGATCGGCGTCATCGTATCGGCGCTTCTGCAGGCGTTCGTGTCGGACGATCTCGTGCGCAAGCTCACTCCCCGCAACCCGGTGGCGGGCGTGCTGTTCGGCACCTTGCTCGGCATTATTCTTCCGCTCTGCGAGTGCGGGATGATCCCGATCGTGCGAAGGCTCATGCGCAAAGGGCTGCCCGCTTACATAGGCCTTATCTATATCGTCGCCGGTCCGATCATCAACCCGGTCGTGTTCGGCGCCACGTTCCAAGCTTTCCGTGCGAACGAGAATCTGGCTTACTCGCGCTTCTATCTGGCGTTCTTCGTCTCCGTCGCGCTCGGTTTCATTTTGTACGACCGTCTGAAGCAAAGCCCTTTGAAGCCCGATCACCCTGCCCCGATCTCCGCCTCCGCGCAATCGGGGACCGCTTCCGGACACGGTCATGGACACGACCATCGTCATGACGACCATGGACATAACCACCATCATGGTCATCAGCACAGCCACCATCACGAGCACCACCACGTCGACAGCAATGCGCCGTTTCTCAAGAAACTGTCAGCGACGCCATCCCATATCGCCGACGAATTTTTCGAGATGGGCAAATATCTGATTCTCGGGTCGTTGATTACCGGCTTGATGCAGACATTCATCACGCGCTCGTCGTTCGCGGCCGTCGCCGACCACGAGCTGCTGTCCCATCTATTCATGATGGCATTCGCCTACGTGCTGTCGCTCTGCTCGACTTCGGACGCGTTCGTGGCGGCTTCGTTCGGCAATCTGTTTCCGCCCGCCGCGCTACTGTCCTTCCTCGTGCTCGGGCCAATGCTCGACTTGAAAAACACGCTGATGATGCTGGCCGTATTCCGCAAAAAATTCGTTCTCAAATTCAGCCTGCTGATCGCCGTACTCGTCCTGATCGGTTCGATTGCGTTCGATCGGCTGGGAATCGTCTAAGGAGGTTTTCCCTTTGCCTAAAACATCCGCCGCTCTGGCTTTCCACTATTTGGCGAGAGCGCTCTTGCTCGCCGGCTTCGCGCTGCTGATCGTCCAGCTTGTCCGTTCCGGCAATCTGAACCTGTACATCGCTCCCCGGATGCAGCTGATCGTCAAGCTGTCGGCGCTGGGGCTATACGCGGTCGCGGCTCATCAGTTCTATTCGGCCATTCGCGCCTTCTTCGATAAAAACCGGCAAGGCGGTCCGGATTGCGACTGCACGCATGAAATGCCCGCGACTTGGGGCAAGAGCCTGCTCTTCTACGGCTGGTTCGCGCTGCCGCTGATCATCGGCTACGTCGTGCCCGACGGGCTGCTCGGCAGCAGCATGGCTTCGGCCAAAGGCGTGCAGTTCGCTCCCCAGACTACGGTCGTGAGCGAACCTCGGGCCGCGCGGTCCGAGGCCGTTCCGACGCCGTCCGTCGAGCTGCCCTCTCCAAGCGTGAGCGCGCCGGCAGCTGAGCCGGACCCGGCCGAACAGGAAAGCGCAGGGACGGACGCAGCCGGACAGGAAGCAGCCAAACAGGAAAACAAAAAACCGGATGCGCCCGTCGCACTGGATCGTAAGCTGTCTCCTGAGGAGCTCGACCTGCTTTTCCCTTCCGACAATTTTACCGAGGCCTACGCCGCTTACGGCAAAAAACTTTTCCAAAGGGATGTCGTGCAAGTCACGCCGAAAAGGTTCATCGAAACGCTGACAACGGTCGATCTGTACCGCGATGCGTTTCTCGGCAAAACGATCGAAATCAGCGGCTTTGTCTACCGCGAATCCGGCATGGGGCCGCAGCAGTTCGGAATCAGTCGGTTCGCCGTCGCCTGCTGCTCGGCAGACGCGTCGCCTTACGGCG